>DASPOZ010000041.1:0-5939 GCA_035625755.1 Candidatus Sulfotelmatobacter sp. | reverse complement strand
CCCTTCTGGGCCGCCAGTTTGATCTTCCCGTAGGATGAAACGGTGGTGGCCATGTCCAGGGCGATGGGCGGCTCCTCGCCGGCGGGGATGGCCACCGAGATGGGGTTCGTGCCCAGGATCAGCTCCACCCCGCCCCAAGGGGCCATGTGGTTGGCGTTGGCCACGGTCATATAGAGGCCGACCATGTCGTGGGACACCGGCATCGTGGAGTAGACGGCGGCCGGCCCCGCATGATTGCTGTTGAAAACGCCGACCCAGGCGAGCCCGCTCTGGGCGGCCTTGCGGATGGCCAAGTGGGTGGCGGCCGTCATCACCACGTGGCCCATGGCGTTGTCCCCATCCACCAGGGCCGTCACCGGGGTCTCGCGCACGGGGCGCACGTGCGGGCGCCGGTTGATCCCGCCGGCCTGGATGCGCCGCGCGTAGTGGGGGAGGCGGAAGATGCCGTGCGTGTCCACGCCGCGGAGGTCCGCCTCGGTCATGCGCTGGGCGCAGGTCTGCGCGTCGGCCTCGGGGAGGCCCAGCGCCAGCAGGGCGCTCGCGATGAAGGCCTGCACGCGCTCGGCCGGGAAGACGGGGTCCTGCTCCGTCGCCGCCATGAGTCCTCCTGGGAGGGTGGGGCTGGGAAGCGCCCTCAGCCCGCACGATTTACGAAACACGGCGTCCCGCGCCCGGGCGGAATCTCCAATGGCCAAAGCTGCTCAGTGTGGAGAGCTCCCTGCGTCGAGCCGCTGGGCCATGGGCAATTGGTCGTCGGACGTTCCCGGATGATGCGCAAGGGTCTTCACGAACGATCCGGCTGAGGGGGAGCATGGCATTATACCACGCCCGATGTGGGGTCCAACGGGGCGGGCGAACGACGGGGATGCGGGATGGGGGAAGGTCAGGCCTGCCGCGCGCCCGCCTCCGCGCCCGCTCGGCGGGAGGCCCGCAGTTCCTCGATCCCCCGCGGGCAGCTCCCGTCCGGGAGAACCCAGGACGGATTCCGGCGCATCAGCTCGTTCAGGACGTCCAGGTCGGTGCGCACGTGCGTGTAGAGGAAATCCTCGCGCACCGAGGTGCCGCAGACCGGGCACGTGCGTGTTTGGGAAGCGTTGGCCGCCATCAGCGTGGTCCCTCCGGGGCACCCCATGGTCTGCGTGCCCTGCCCCCGGCCCGTGGAGAGTCTGGTTGGCCAGGACCTGCGCGCGCCGAGGATGCCGTGGTCTGAGGTGGCGGCCGTGCCGGCCGCAGCCGCGGAATCCGTTTGCGCCGCGAGGCGGTGGGGCTCCGGTGGCTGCTGGGCGGAATCCGGCCGCACGATAGTCCTCGGTCCCAGATCAAGCACGTCCTGTGCCAGGGATGTGGTCAACCAAGCGTGCCGCCCGGGATCGCGGGCGCGCCGTCCCCGCCAGGAGGATTCATCCGGACGTCTTGGGCGGCGGGGTACGCTACGGGGCCCTGTCGGCGAGGGGCGGCGGATGCCGTTTGTGGTCCCGCGTGGCGCCGCCGGGGCGCTGGGAAGGAGCCGGCCCGGGACGGCCGGGGGAGGGAGATCATGGGCGCGCCAACGCTCCAGGAGCTGAGGCAGAAGAAGTGCCGGCCGTGCGAGGGGGGCGTTGCGCCCCTGACGGCGGCCGAGGCGAAGGCCTACCTCGCCAACCTGCCGGGGTGGGAGCTTGCGGCCGACGGGAAGCTGATCGGACGCACCTACGTGATGCGCTGGTTCATGGATGCCGTCGAGTTCATCCAGAAGATCGCCGCCGAGGCGGAGGGCGAAGACCACCACCCGGATATCCATCTGACCGGCTACCGGCGCCTCCGCATCGAGCTGACCACGCACGCCATCGGCGGCCTCTCGGAAAACGACTTCATCCTGGCCGCCAAGATCGACGGGCTGCCCAAGCAGCTCAAAGAGGCCTAGCGGGCTGCTGAAAAAGGCCCATCGCCTCTCCCCGCTGCCTCTCCGGCAGCGGGTGGGGTGTTGGGGCGCTCGCACGGGAGTGACCATGCGCCCTGGCATCCGCCCTCAGCCTGATTGTCAACCGATCGCCGTTCCAGGGCACCGGCTGTGACGAGCGCTCCGGACCCCGGGAATCCCATCCCCGCGCGCGCGGCGCCCGCGCGTCCGTGGCTCTGGCCCGTTGTGGCCTTGGCGTCCTACGCCCTCGTCCTCCTGTTGCCGCGCCCCGGCGGGCTGAGCCTTGCCGGCCAGGCGGTGGTGGGGGTGGCCCTGGCGGGGATGATCCTCTGGATCGCCGAGGCCCTTCCCCTCGGGGTCACGGCCATCGCCATCCTTATTCTGATGGCGGTGAGCCCGGGGGCGAAGATCGGGGCGGCCTTCGCCGGGTTCGCCACGCCCGTGGTGTACTTCCTGGTGGGCATCCTGGTCATCGCCCACGCAGTGGAGCGGAGCGGGTTGGCCGCCCGCGCGGCGCGGGTCCTGGTGCGCCGCGCGGGCGGCAGCCCGGCGCGCCTCTACGCGCAGCTCCTGGCGAGCCTGCCCCTCTTCGCCTTCCTCATGCCGTCGGCCATGACCCGGAACGCCATCCTCATCCCGGCCTACCAGAAGGCCTTCCGCGCCCTCGGCATCGGTCACGGTGCGCGGGCGGGCCGGGCCGTGATGCTCTGCCTGGGTGTGCTGCACCCGCTGGCCTCATCGATCATCCTCACCGGGGGCACCAACTCCATCACCACGGCAACGCTGCTGGGGGGCTTCACCTGGTTCCGCTGGCTCGTCCTCTTGGGGCCGCCCTACCTGGGCCTGCTGTTCCTGGGCGGCCTGCTGTTGCGGGCCATGGTGGGCCGCTTTGAGCCGGGCGCCGAGGCGATGCCTGCGGCGGGGGCGGCGGGCGGGCCCGCCGCGCCCACGGCGTCGGGTGAGAACGAGTCCGGGCCCCTGACGGGGCCCGAGCGCCGGGTGCTGGCCGTGCTGGGCCTCACCACCGCCCTCTGGCTCACGGACGCCGTGCACGGCTGGAACCCGGCCATCCCCGCCCTGCTGGCCGCCGCGCTCCTGCTGGCCCCCGGCATCGGCGTCTTCACCTGGCGGGAGTTCGAGCAGACGGTGTCGTGGGGCCTGGTGTTCACGGTGGGCGCGTCGCTCTCGCTGGCGCAGGCGCTGACGCAGACGGGGGCGGCCGCCTGGTTCGCGGGGGTGCTGATGGGGGGGACCCCGTACCTGGCGGCGCGCCCGGGTGCCCTGGTGGTGGCGCTCCTGGTGATGGTGAGCGTCGTGCACCTGGGGATCACCAATATGTCGGCCTGCATCGCCCTCCTCATCCCCGTAGCCACCACCCTGGCGAAGAGCGCCGGAGTGAACCCCATCGTCTGCGGGCTGCTCGTCCTCATCGCGGTGGACGTGGTGATCCTCTACCCGGTGCAGACGGCGACCAACCTCCTGGCCTACGAGGCCGGCTTCTACGGGGCCAGGGACGTGCTCCGCCTGGGTCTCGCCTTGCTGGCGCTGCTGATCCTCTTCACCCTGCTGGCCATCCTGCCCTACTGGCGCCTGGTGGGCCTCCCCCTCACCATGTGAGGCGGGCCCCGGCGGTCCTTCTCCGGCCGGTCGCACCGCGTCGCCGCGCACGCGTTGCCGCGTCGGCTTGACAGCCCCCGGGGCCGGTGGTACACAGTCCGTGTTTCCGCGTCGGCACGCTGCCTGCGCGCACGACTCGCCGCCGGGCGGGGAGGGATATGGCACTGGAAGCGGGGATGGCGAGGGAAGTAGAGTACACGGTGGGGCCGGGGATGCTGGCATCGGACATGGGAAACCCCGGCGTGGACGTCCTCGGCACGCCCAGCATCTTCTGGATGGTGGAGGACGCGGCCACGCGGCTCGTGACGCCCCATCTGACGCCGGAGGAGGCGACGGTGGGGGCCTTCGTGGCGCTCCGGCATCTGGCGGCCACGCCCCCCGGGATGACGGTGCGCGCGCGGGCCACCCTGCGCGAACTGAAGGGCCGCCACCTGCACTTCTCCGTGGAGATGTTCGACGAGCGCGAGAAGATCGCCGAGGCGGAGCACGAACGCGTCATCGTGGACCTGCGGCGGTTCCTGGACCGCGTCGCGACGAAAAAGTCCTGAGTCCCTGGTCCCGAGTCCCGGGTCGATCCCGGAGTCGTCCGGTCCTCACGGCGGGAGCCGTGCGGCATCCGGCGCCACGCCCCTTGAGTGGGGCAGGTGACCCAGGACGAAGGGCTCGGGACTCGGGACTGGAGTGAAGGTGGCGGGAGCGATCAGGATCGACGGGTCGCACGGAGAGGGCGGCGGCCAGATCGTGCGGACGGCCCTGGCCCTGGCCGCCATCGTGGGCCGCCCCGTCGAGCTGGTCAAGATCCGCGCCCGCCGGAAGAACCCGGGGCTCCAGGCGCAGCACCTCACGGCCGTCACGGCCCTCGCCCAGGTGGCCGAGGCCCAGGTGGAGGGTGCCGAGCTGGGCTCCACGGCGCTCACCTTCCGCCCGCGCCAGGTGAGGGGCGGCGACTTCGTCCTGGATGTGGGCACGGCGGGGGCCACCACGCTGGTGTTCCAGGCGCTGGTCTGGCCCCTCAGCCTGGGGGCGAACCGCGGCCAGCTCGTGATCCGGGGCGGCACCCACGCCCCCTGGAGCCCGCCCTTCCATTACGCGCGGGACGTGTTTCTTCCCGCCGCGGCCGCCCTGGGCCTCCAGGCGAGCCTGGAGCTCCTGCGGTGGGGGTTCTACCCGCGGGGCGGCGGCGGCATCCGGGGGGAGGTGCAGGCGGGGACGACGTTCAAGCCCGTGGAGCTCCTCTCGCGCCCCGCGCCCAGCACGGTGCGCGGGATCTCCGCCGTGGCGAACCTTCCCAAGACCATCGCCACGCGCCAGCGCGACCGGGCCGCCAAGCGGCTGAAGGCCGAGGGGTTGGCGCCGGAACTCGAGGTCGTGGAGGCCGTGGGCTTCGGGCAGGGAACCTTCCTCATCCTGGAGGTGCCGGGGGAGCCGGTGCCGGCCGGCTTCAGCGCCCTGGGGGAGCGGGGCAAACCGGCCGAGGGGCTGGCCGATGAGGCCGTGGACCAGTTGCTGGCCTTCGCCCGTTCCGGCGCCGCGGTGGAGGCGCACCTGGCGGATCAGCTCCTGATCCCCATGGCGCTGGCGGCGGGCCGCTCGGCCATGACGGTGGGGCGCATCACGGACCATTTGGCCACCAACGCCTGGGTCATCGAGCAGCTGTTGCCGGCGAAGGTGAGCATCGAAGGCCGCGTCGGGACAGCGGGGCGGGTCACGGTGGAGGGAGCGGGGGAGCGGGCCTCGGGCGCCCGCCCGGCGAGGAAGGCGGGGCGCGCCCACCGATAGACGGCCCGATGGCCGGGCGGCCGATCCCGGGCCCCGCCCGCGGTGGCACATGCGAAGCGTTCCTGTCGAGGGAAGAGGGTGCCGGGGGAGCGGCCGGAGCTTTACGTCTGCGCGCGATGCGGTGCGGCGCTGCGTCCCGGGGAGGCGAAATACCTGGTGCGCATCGAGGTGCTGGCCGATTGGGACGGGCACCTGACCCTGATCGAGGACCAGGAGGCACGGGAGCGGGCCATGCGCGAGACCCTGGCCGCCCTGGAGGAGCGGGACGAGGCCGAGCTGCTCCGCGACGTGTACCACCGGGAGCTGCACCTGCTCTGCAAGAGCTGCCGGGACCGATACCTGGCCAACCCGTTGAACCTGCCCCTGCCCGAGATGCCGCGATGACATGGTCGATTGAGGATTTCCGATTGTCGATTTTCAACAACAGCCCATCCCCGTGCCGCGCCCGCAGGAGCTGGCCTTCGCCAATTGTCAATCGACAATCGTCAATCGTAAATACCCCCGCGGGGGCGGGGCGCTGATGGCTGAGCGCTGTCTGGAGGTGGCCCGCCTCACGATGGATCAGTTCCGCGCGCGCGCGGCGGAGGGGCGCTGGCTCATCCTCCCCTCCGGCACCTGCGAGGAGCACGGCCCGCACCTCCCC
>DASPOZ010000040.1:0-19452 GCA_035625755.1 Candidatus Sulfotelmatobacter sp. | reverse complement strand
GTCCCGGCGCCCACCGCCATGGCCCGCGGGCTGGCCACCCTCGCCTCCGAGGCGGTGCCGCGCCTGGGCGATACCCTACTCAAGACCGTCATCGGGTACGGCCTCGCCGTCATCCTGGGCGTGGGGGCGGGGCTGCTCCTGGGGTCGGCCCGCGCCCTGCGCGAGGTGGTGATGCCCTACGTGGTGGCCGTGTACGGCATCCCCAAGGTCCTGATCCTGCCGTGGATCGCCCTCATCTTCGGCATCGGGCTCAGCACGGCCGTCTTGAACGCCACCCTCTTCGCCTTCTTCCCCATCGCCGTGCTGGTCGTGGGGGGCGTGCGGGACGTGGATCCGGTGCTCATCACGGTGGCCACCTCCATGGGGGCCACGCGGTGGCAGATCTACCGGAAGGTGATCCTCCCGGCCGTGCTCCCCTCGGTGATGGTGGGCATGCGCGTCGGGATCGTCTTCGCCCTGCTGGGGGTGCTGCTGGCCGAGATGTTCGCCGGCATCCGCGGCATGGGGTACCTGATGCAACGGCTGGCCATGGCCTTCAATGCCCCCGAGCTGTTCGCGGCCACCCTGCTGGTATCCGCGCTCTCCATCGGCGTGGTCGTGTGCCTGGAGCATCTGAATCGGCGCCTGGGGAGATGGCGCTGAGAGGAGGACGTCCATGAAGGCCACACGGCGGGAATTCCTCACGGTGGCCGGCGCCGGGCTGGCGGCGGCCGCCGTGGGGCCGGCCCTGGCGGCGCGTCGTGCCCGCGCCCAGCAGCTCGTGCCCTTCAAGATCGGCATCGTGGTGCTGGGCGACCTGGGCAACGCCGCGCCCATCCTGGTGGGGATCGAGAAGGGCTTCTTCCGCGAGAACGGTATCGCCGCGGAGATGATCCCGTTCAAGGGCGGGCCGGACCAGCTCAAGGGCGTGCTGGCCGGCGCCGTGTCCCTGGCCCTTTCCGGCGCCACGGACGTGCTGGTGTTCCGGGCCGCCGGCACCAAGGTGCGGGACGTCGCCACCACCACGGAGAAAAACCACTTCACGCTGACGGTGGCCCCCAAGATCACCAAGCTCGAAGACCTGAAGGGGGGCACCATCGGCTGCACGGTGGTGGGCGCCACCACCTGGGTGTTCGCCCGGATGCTGGCCAAGAAGATGGGGTGGGACCCGGAGAAGGACGTGCGCATCGTGGGCCAGGGCGGCTTCGACTCCCTGGTGGCCGGGATGCGGCGCGGGGAGCTGCAAGCCTTCGTCTTCGGCGACGCGGGGGCCGTGGCCGAGTACCAGGGCGTGGGCAAGGTGCTGATGCGCATGGACGAGGTCACGCCCAAGTGGATCAGCCAGATGGCCTACGCCACGGAGGAGACCATCGCCACCCGGAAGGCCGACCTGCAGAAGGTCCTGCGGGGCATGTTCCAGGCCATGAAGTTCTGCCGCGAGCACGCTGAGGAGACCATCCAGATCAGCGCGAAGGGGGTCGGCTGGCCGCTGCCGGCCACGCGCCGCGCCTACGAGATCGTGCGCCCGCTCTTCCCGGTGGATGGCCACATGGACCTGGAGGCCTACAAGAACATGCAGGACACCCTGCTCGAGTTGGGGGTCCTGAAGAAACGCCTCCCCCTCGACGAGCACTATGACCTGAGCTTCACGCCGGTGAAGATCTAGCAGGCTCCTGAAAAGAGCCCATCTGCGGCGTTGGCGCGCTCGCGCGCTCGCTGCGGCGTACCCGGAGTACGCCTCACTCGGCGCATCGCGCGCCGCCTTGCATCTGGGCCCTTTTGAGCAGCCTGCGGGCGAGCGAGGTTTTCAGCAGCATGTTCGGGGCCGGGGCCATCCCTCGGGCGCCCGCCGGGACTTGGGAAGAAACAGGAACCACATTCAGGAGGGCATACCATGGGGGCGACGCGGCGGACATTCCTCAAGGCGGTGGGTGCCGGACTGGTGGCGGCAGCCGCGGGCCCGCCCCGGCCTGCGGCCGCACAGCAATTGGTCCCCTTCAAGATCGGGCCGGTGGTGGTGGGAGACTTTTCGATCAACACCCCCCTCTTCGTCGCCGCGGAGAAGGGGTTCTTCCGGGAGAACGGCATCGCGGCCGAGATGATCCCGTTCAAGGGCGGCCCGGACCTCGTCAAGGGCGTCCTGTCCGGGGCCGTGGAGCTGGGCGTGACGGGGGCCACGGACCCCTTCGTCTTCCGCGAGCGGGGGACGATGATCCGGGCGGTGGCCGAGATGACGAAGAAGAACCACTTCACCCTGGTGGTCGCCCCCAAGATCCAGAAGCTGGAGGACCTGAAGGGCGGGACCATCGGCGTCACGGCCGTGGGCTCCACCACCTGGGTGTTCGCCCGCCTGATCGCCAAGAAGATGGGCTGGGACCCGGAGCGAGACGTGCGGATCGTCGGGGCCGGCGGCATCGATTCGAATGTGGCCGGCATGCGGCGGGGGGAATTGCAGGGCATCATCGTCGCCGACGCCGGCGCCGTGGTCGAGGCGGAGGGGGTGGGCCGCATCCTGATGCGGCTGGACGAGATCACGCCCAAGTGGGTCAGCATCGTGGCCTACGCGAAGGACGAGACCATCCGGAGCAAGCCGGAGGTCCTCCGCAAGGTCGTGCGCGCGTACGTCCAGGGCGACCGGTTCGTTCGGGACAACCCGGAGGAATCCATCCGCATCGCCGCCAAGGGTATCGGGTGGTCCGAGGCGGCCACGCGGCGGGCCTACGAGCTGGTGCGGCCCCTCTTGACGACCGATGGCCAGATCGACCTGGAGGGGTTCAGGTTCATCCAGGACACCCTGCTGGAGGTGGGCGTGCTCAAGAAGCGCCTTCCCTTCGAGGACCATTACACCACCGAGTTCACGCCGGTACGCCCGTAGGAGGCTGCTGAAAAAGGCCCAGCATTTTTCCCCGCTGCCTCGGGGGCAGCGGGTGGTGCTGTGGCGTACCCGGATTCCGCAATCCGCACTCCGCAATGGCGGGCGCCGCCTTGCATCCGAACCTTTTTGAGCAGCCTGGACAAGAGAGAGTTCCTCACCACCCTGTTTGGCGACACGCCGGATAGGCCCCCGGGGGCCTGGAGAGGACAACATGGATGTGAGCATTCCGGGCGGGACGGCGGGGGAACGCGAGGAAACGGTGACCGAGGCGAACACGGCCGCGGCCCTCCGCAGCGGCAGCGTTCCGGTGTACGCCACGCCCGCCATGGTCGCCTTGATGGAGGCGGCGGCCATGGAGGCCCTGGCCGGCCACCTCCCCCCCGATCACACCAGCGTCGGCACGGACATCACCGTGACGCACCTCCGCCCCACCCCCGTGGGCGCAACGGTGCGCGCCCGCGCCACCGTCACGGGCGTGGAGGGCCGCCTGGTCACCTTCCGCGTGGAAGCCTATCAGGCAAAACAACGCATCGGCGAGGGCCTCCACCGCCGCGCCGTCGTCGAGACCGCCAAGTTCCTGGCCCGGGCCGCCGCAGCGCAGTAGCAGCGTTCGGCCGCTCGGCGGTTCGGCCATTCATCGCGTCAAAAGACCCACCCGAGGTGTCCGGCCTCGCGCCGGAGGACAGCCGTCACGGCCCCGGCGCTCGCCAACGAGGAGGGCATGATGGTCACGGCCATTGATCCGCGTATGGTGACAACCGGCCTGGACCTGCCGGGCTTTCGCATCGTGCGGGGGCTGGGCATGGTCCGGGGGATCACGGTGCGGTCCCGGAGCGTGTTCGGGACCATCGGCGCGTCGCTGCAGACGCTGGTGGGCGGCAATATCAGCCTCTTCAGCGAACTCTGCGAGAAGACGCGGGAAGAGGCCTTCGAATTGATGCTGAAACACGCCGCCGAGCGCGGGGCCAACGCCGTGATCGCCATGCGCTACGACGCCAACGAGGTGATGCAGGGCGTGACTGAGGTGCTCGCCTACGGCACCGCCGTCCAGGTGGAGCGCACCGCGTAGCGAGAGGGGCTGGCGGAGGCCGCGACCCGAGCGGGGGCTCGGCACCGACCCTCGGTGTCCAGACCGCGAAGGGGGAGATCCCATGGCTGAGGTCCGTCCGTCCATGGACATCTACTTCATGGAGATCGCCATGAAGGTCCGCAAGAGGGCCGACTGCGTGGGCAACAAGGTGGGGGCCGTGCTGGTCCGCGAGGAGCGCATCATCTCCACGGGATACAACGGAACGCCGGAGAACCTCAAGAACTGCACGGACGGAGGCTGCGAGCGGTGCGCGCGGCGGAGCGAATTCGGGTCGGGAAAGGGCTACGACCTCTGCATCTGCGTGCACGCGGAGCAGAATGCCCTCCTCTCCGCGGCGCGCTTCGGGATCTCCGTGGAGGGGGCCTTCGTGTACACGACCCTGAAGCCCTGCTTCAACTGCCTCAAGGAGATGGTGCAGGCCAGGATCGCCGGCGTCTACTACCTGCACGACTGGAAAACCACCGAGCCGGGGTTCCAGCGTCAGTACGATATCCTCGAGGGCCGCATCCGCGACGGCGTGAAGCACCTCCCCGTGGAAGACCCCGAAAAGGATTGGGCCGTCTCCAAGCCGCCGGTCGCCGTGAGGATCGAAGACCTGCCGGCGAGCTAGAGCCCGCTCCGGAGGTGTCCGCCCGCCCTACGCCACACCTGAGGGCGCTGGCCCTCCCGGTCCGCCCCCCCCCGCGCCACCGGCCCCCGGGCACGTCATGTCTCCCCTTCCGACGAGGGCACCGAGCCCACGGGGTGCGTCGTTCAGGACGGGCGGGTGCGGATGAGGCAGTAGTAGAGGGTGAGGGATTCGGCGGTGGCGGCGAAGTCGTGGGGGGTGCCGGCGGGTATGTGGCAGAGGAGGCCGGGGCGCAGGGCGGTCTCGCGCCCCATGGCGCGCAGCCGGCCCGCCCCGCTCATCACGTAGCAGAGCACGTCTTTCTCCGGGTGGGTCACCTGCTCCGGGTCGGCGGCATCGCCGGGGGAGAAGCGGGCCACGCCGGCCTCGAAGGCGTGGGCCTCGATGACGCGCCGGTGGGCGATCAGGGCGGAGACGCTTTTGACCCGCTTCAGCTCCTCGGCGAGGTCCAGCACCTTCATGGCTCGTCCTCCCCGGCCGCGTCCCGGCCCCGCCTCTGCGGCTCGATCTTCAGCTCGCGGATCCGCTTGCGCAGGGTGTTCCGGTTGATGCCCAGCAGGTCCGCCGCCTTGAGCTGGTTGCCCCCCGCCCGCTCCAGCACGGCCTCCAGGAGCGGCCGTTCCAGGCACGAGACGAAGTAGTCGTGCAGGGCGCCGTCCCTGGCGCCGCGCAGGCGGCGCAGCTCCGCCCGCACGCCCTCCCCCAGCCGGGCCTCGATCCCCTCCCGCGGCGCCTCCCCCTCCCCCTCGGGGGCCGCGGGGAAGGCCGGCAGGTGCTCGGGCAGAAGCATGGCCGTGGGGGCCTGCACGCAGGCCCGCTTCACCACGTTCTCCAGCTCCCGCACGTTGCCGGGCCAGCGGTGCTGGACCAGGCGCTCCAGCGCCTCGGCCGAGAGGACCTTCGGCTCCCCCCCCTGCTCGGCGGCGAACTGCGTGAGGAAGTGCTCGGCCAGCGGCGGGATGTCCTCCCGCCGGTCCCGCAGCGGCGGCACGTGGATCACCACCACGTTCAGGCGGTAGAAGAGGTCCTCGCGGAAGGCGCGGCGGGCCACGGCCGCCTCCAGGTCCTGGTTGGTGGCGGCGATGATGCGCACATCCACCGGGATGGACCGTTCGCCGCCCAGCCGCTCGACCTGCCGTTCCTGGAGGACGCGCAGGATCTTGGTCTGCAGGGCCACGTCCATGTCGCCGATCTCGTCCAGGAACAGGGTGCCGCCGTCCGCCTGCTCGAACCGCCCGCGCCGCGCCGCCACGGCCCCGGTGAAGGCCCCCTTCTCGTGGCCGAACAGCTCGCTCTCCAGCAGCTCGCGCGGGATGGCGGCGCAGTTCACGGCCACCATCGGGTGCTGGTGGCGCCGGCTGTTGGCGTGGATGGCCCGGGCGATCAGCTCCTTCCCCGTGCCGCTTTCGCCCCGGATCAGCACCGTGAGGTCCGTGGCCGCCACGCGCCCCACCGCCTTGGCCACCTCCTGCATCCCGGCGCTCTGCCCCACGATGCCGCCGAAGTCGGGCCGCCCCTCCAGGGCCGCCCGCAGCCGCACCACCTCCTGGGTGAGGGCCCGTGCCTCGAAGGCCTTGCGCACCAGGAGCTTCAGCTCCTCCATGTCGAAGGGCTTGGCGATGTAGTCGTAGGCGCCGCCCTTCATGGCCTCCACGGCCACCTGCATGGTGCCGTGGGCCGTCATCATGATCACCGGCAGGTCGGGGCGGCTCCGGCGGAGGCGGGCCAGCACCTCCAGGCCGTCCATCCCCGGGAGGCGCACGTCCAGTAGCACCAGGTCCACGCCGGGGGCCTCCGCGGCGGCCGCGCCGCCGGGGCCGTCGGCGGCATGGAGCACCGTGTGGCCCTCGCGCTCCAGGGCCTTCTGCACGGCCCAGCGGACCGTCTCCTCGTCGTCCACCACCAGGATCTGGCGGCGCGGCTCAGCCATCGGGCGCCTCCCCGGCGGCGGGTGCCAGCGGCAGGACCACGGCGAAGGTGGCGCCGCGGCCGGCCCCCGGCGCGACCTCGATGGCCCCGCCGTGGTCCTCCACGATGCGGAGCGAGATGGCCAGGCCCAGGCCGGTGCCGCGCGGCTTCGTGGTGAAGAAGGGGTTGAAGAGGTGCGGCACGCGATCGGGGGGCACGCCCGGGCCCGCGTCCGCCACCTCGGCCACGGCCGCCGCCCGGCCCCCCAGGCGGGCCGAGAGCCGCTCGAAGCGGGTGCGCACCGTGAGGGCGCCGCCGCCCGGCATGGCCTCGGCGGCGTTGCGGAGGAGGTTCAGGAACACCTGATGCAGGCGCGGCGGGTCCCCCAGGATGGGCGGGAGCTGCGGGTCGTAGATGCGCGCCACGGTGATGCCGGCGGCGGCCAGCGCGGCCCCCTTCACGGCCAGCGTCTCCTCCAGTACCTGGTTCAGGTTGCAGGGGGCGAACTGCACCGGCTTCGGGCTGGCGAAGGCCAGCAGGTCCTCCACGATGGCGTTGAGCCGGTCCACCTCGCGGATGATGACGCCGGTGTACTCGCGGAGCCCCGGGGTGAAGGCCGGGTCCCCCTCCAGGAACTGGGCGGCGGCCCGGATGCCCACCAGGGGGTTGCGCACCTCGTGGGCCACCCCGGCGGCCATCTGCCCCAGGGCGGCCAGCCGGTCCGACCGCCGCAGGGTTTCCTCCAGCTCGCGCAGGCGCGAGACGTCGCGCAGGGCGAGCACGGCGCCGCGGGGCTCGCCCCCCGCCCCCGCCAGGATGGACGCCACGGCGCTCACGGTGACCCGCGCCCCATCCGGCCGCACCAGCGGAGCCTCGAAGTCCGCGTAGGACCGGCCGGCGGCCAGCGCCTTCACCAGCAGCTCCCCCAGGGCCTCGGCCTGCGGAAGCACCTGATCGAACGCCTTGCCCACGGCGCTGGAGGCGGAGACCTTCAGCAGTTCCTCCGCCGCCGGGTTCCACAGCACGACCACGCCCACCGGGCTCACCACGATCACGGCGTCCTGCAGGCTGGAGAGCAGGTCCTCGTGTTGCGCGCGGGCCGCGGCCAGGGCGGCCTGCAGCTCGGCCACGGCGCGGGCCAGCCGGTCCCGCTCCAGCTTCAGGCGCGCGAAGTCCTCCTGCCGGACGTCGCCCATGCCCCCATCGCCTTGCGCTTCGTGTTCCCCTGCCGGCGGTCGCCCGTGCGAACGGGCTGCCTCGCCGGCCCGCCGACCACGCGGTGCCGCGCGCCCCCTCATCGCGCCCCGCCCTTGGGGGCGTCCGGGACCGTGGGGTCCAGCACGCCGGGGGCGGCCGTGCCCAGCGCCGCCATGAACCGGTCCTTGATGAACACGGGGTCCTTGGGGGGACGGCCCGGAGACCGCGCCGCGTCCACCGCGGCCACGATAACGGCCGGCCCGTCCTGCGCCAACTCGCGCGCCAGGGCCTCCTCGAACTCGGCCAGCGCCTTCACCCGGTGCGCGCGCGGGATGCCGGCGGCCAGGGCCACCCCCGCCAGATCCGCGCCGGCCGAGGTGGCGGTGCGCTGCTGGCCCGTCAGTTCGTAGCGGGCGTTGTCCCACACCACCAGCAGATAGTTCCGCGGCGCGCGCCAAGCGATGGTGGCCAGGGAGCCCAGATTCATCAAGAGCGACCCGTCCCCCTCCAGCCCGATCACCCGGCGCCCCGGCTGGGCGAGGGCGAGCCCCAACCCGACGGAGCCGGCCAGCCCCATCCCGCCCCACAAATAAAAGTTCTGCGGCCGGTCGCCGGCCAGGGCCAGATCGTACTTGGGGTTGCCCAGGCTGGCCACGATGGGCGCATCCTTCGCGTGCCGCAGCAAGACACGCGTGGCCTCGAGCTGGTTCATGCGCCCCACCCCGTGAGCAGCTTGGAAAGCAGCAGCGCCGCCGGGAAGCGGGTGCCGAACGCCAGGTCGGCGGCGGCCCGCACCGCGGCCTCCACCTCCGGCTCGGCGGCCAGCGTGGCGTGCTGGATGCCCAGCGCCTTCAGGCTGGGCCGCAGCATGCGCCCGCCCGGGACCTGGGCCACGTTCCACTCCCCCGCCTCGCCCCGCTGCGAGATGAGGAGCAGCATGGGCACCTGGTAGGGCACCGCCACGGACGCCAGGGCGTTGAGGGCGTTGCCGAGGCCGCTGGTCTGCATCATCACCACGGGCCGCCCGCCGCCCAGGGCGATGCCGGCGGCGATGCCCACCCCCTCCTCCTCGCGGGTGGCCGCCGTCACGTCGAATCCCGGGTCGGGCTCCATGAGGCGCAGGAGGTGGCCCAGCGGCGTGTCCGGCACGTGGACCACGTAGCGCACGCCGGACGCCTTGAGCGCCCCCACCACCGCCCGGGCCCAGCCCGGACCGCCCCCCGATCCCATCGCCATGGACTCCTGTGCCCTCGCCTCGGCGCGCTCCGCCGGGCGCGATGCTCGGAATTCTAGTATGAATCCCGGCGGAGCGCCAGCGGGGAGGGCGGGGAGCGGGCGGCGGCCGCGGGGCCGCTCCGGGAAAGGTCGGGCTAGGCGTTGAGCACGGCGACAGCCCGGATGGGGGACCCCGTGCCGTTCCGGATCTTCAGCGGCAGGCCGATGAACAGGAACTGCTGCCCGGCCACCGCCTCCAGGTTGCAGAGGTTCTCGGTGTTGATCCGCTGCAGCTCCCGGCACACCAGATGGCAGGGGAACCCGCGGTCGGCCGCATTGTCGATGCTGGGCGCGTCCTGCCCGATGTTCAAGACGCCGCACTCGCCGTAGAGGTATTCGGCGGCCTTCCGGTCCAGCCCGGCGTACTCGGTGAGGTATTCGTGCTTCGGGTAATACCGCTGGTAGTGGCCGGTGGTGAAGACGAAGGTGCCGCCGCGGGGCGGCGCCAGGTTATAGTGGGCCAGGCGGCGCCGCACCATGTCCGCCGTAATGTATGTCCGCGCCGGCACGCCGGGGAAGTCCACGCAGATCCCGGGGGTGTAGAACCAGTCCAGCGGGATCTGCTCGATGGACGGGGCCTCGGGGCGCGGATCCAGGTGGCTGATGGAATCCACGTGGGTGGGCCCGTGCTCGCAGAGGTGGAGCACGTTGGACGCGTAGCTCATGCCGTCCTTGAAGATGGGCAGCCCCGCGGACTCCTCGTGCGTCATGTTGGGCCAGACCCTCGTCTGCGGGTGGCCGAGGAACACCGGCTGCCCGTCGTACAGGTCCTGGGTCAGGTCCACGATGCGGTGGTCCTTGTAGCCCATCCGGTCCTCCCTGATCTAAGCCCCCGCTGGTCCGCCCGCCGGCCCCCCGTGGGACGATCCGCGCCCCTGAACCCGAAGCGCGCACAGCCTATGCAACGCGGCTGGCCCTGTCAAGGAAGGCCTCGATGAACCGACGCCGCAACCGGAAGCCCCTGGCCGCCACCCGGCTCGCCCAGGCCGATGCCCGCGCGCTCCTGGCGGCTCGCCCCAGACGATAGCCCTACCCGGCTGGTCGTCGGCGGGGGGCCAATCACGACCGGGCGCGAGCTGCGAGGTGTTGAGGCGGGCGGTCCCAGGGCACAAGACACCACGGACGCCGAGAGGGGATCCGACGCCCGTGCGCAGCGTGAGAATGGATAGAGCCTACTTCCTGCTGCCCCGTCGCCGGGTGATCTCAATCAAGCCGGCCAGTCCGAAGCGCAAGAGCACCAGCGGGGAGGGCCCGGGAACCCCGAGAAGAACGCTATCGACGAGCGGATCGGTGTCGAGGTTAGGCGAGTGTAAGCCCGCATGACACGCCTTTCCGAGGCGGTTCAAGGAAGGGCCCCTACATCGTGCAACCGCTGTCTCTAGTGTACGTAAGGTCCGTCGACAGCGGAATCCCGGCTGTTGTCAACCGTCCCGGCACCCGGCAACAGGCGTCTGGGGGCAAGACTGGTCGGCGAGGTCTTGGCCCGACCGGGTCCCGGGGCCGCCGTGACTGTTCCAGCGGTGGGTGCGGCTTGGCCGTTGAATCCCACCCCTGCCTCTTGCACAACGAGGCCGGGGCAGGCGCGCGTGGCGCCGGCGGCCGGCGCTAGCGAAGGACGGGGGCGCGGCGACCCGGCGGGGCCGCCAGCCACGCGAACGGCGCCTTGAACACCAACACCCCGGCGGCCAGAAGTGCCGCCCCCCCGATCACCAGCGCGGCGGTAAGGCGCGTCAACATGTCCGCCTCCTTCCTCCGGGCCCAGGGCGGCAGCCCCGTGGTCTGCCAGTGAGCGAGCCGCCCCCAGGGTTCAGCTCCTGCGGAGTTCCAGGCACCCCGTGCCTGAAGAGGCAACGTCCGTGCCAGAGTCTGGGGAGGGTTTCGTACCCAACGGGGATGCGAGGTGGAAGCCGCACTGCCAAAGACGCTGGGGGCACGGCCCTGCTGATCCTCCAAGGGCCGGCGCTCGTCCTGAGCCATGAGCTGGCCGCGCTGCTGATCGTGTGCGCGCGAAAGGGCCTCATCGGGAACGCCGAGACCCTGGACGAGGCCGTACGCCTGCGGGAGAGGACGGCCGGCGCGCGCGACTGCGCAGCGAGACAGCCGGAGGCTCCTGAAACACCGGGGGGGCCGCGGCGGGGCACGGCGCGCGCGCGAGGCTCCCTGTGCTTGGCGATGACTTGCGCCGGGCGTGCTTGTCAACCACCGTCCGGTTGCACTAGACTCACGCGACTGGATCCCGGCGCAAGGAGGTCCCATGTCCTCCCCGGAGGGTTTTCGCGACCTAACCCCCCTGATCACACCCCGGAGCGTCGCCGTGGTCGGCGCCTCGGCGAGCGCGGGCAAGCTGGGGCACACGATCCTCAAGAACATCCTGGATGCCGGATTCGCGGGGCCCGTCGTGCCGGTGAACCCCAGGGCCGACGCCATCCTGGGGCGCCCCTGCGCCAAGTCACTGGACGACCTGCCGGACCCGGTGGACCTGGCGGTCGTCATCATCCCCGCGGTGGCGGTGCCCGAGGCCATCGCCGCCTGCGGGCGGCGCGGCATTCCGGCCGCGGTGGTGATCACGGGCGGCTTCGCCGAATCCGGTGAGGAGGGGGCGCGGCTGCAGGCCGCCCTGACTGAGGCCGCGGCCCGCCACGGGGTGCGCCTGCTGGGCCCCAACTGCCAGGGCATCAACAACCCGCACCACGGGCTCTGCGCCTCGTGGCCCCTGCTCACGGCGCGGGGCGCCCTGGCCGTGGTCTCGCAGAGCGGCACCGTGGGCGCCGCCCTGATGGACTGGGCGGCCGAGGACGGGCTGGGGGTCTCCTGCTTCGCGGCGTTGGGCAACCGGGCCGTGGTGGACGAGGCGGACCTCATCGCGGCCCTGGGCCGCGACCCCCACACGCGCTGCATCGCCCTCTACCTGGAGGGGATCAAGGACCCGGCGAAGTTCGCGGCGGCGGCGCGCGGCTGCCCGGTGCCCCTGGTGGCCCTGAAGCCGGGGCGCACCCCGCGGGGGCGCGCCGCCGCCGAGTCCCACACCAAGTCGCTGGCCGGGGACGACGCCATCTATGCGGGCTTCTTCCGCCAGCACGGCGTTCACCGGGCAGACGACGTGGAGGCGCTGTACGATGCGGCCCGCGCCCTGGCCTACCTGCCTCGGCCGCGGGGTCGGCGCCTGCTCATCGTCACGTCGTCGGGCGGCTGCGGCGTGCTGGCCATGGACGCGGCGTCGGTGCACGGCATCGAGACGCCGCCGCCCCCGCCGGCCATGGCCGAGGGCCTGCGCGCCTTCCTGCCGCCCCACTGCATCATCGGCAACCCGTTGGACCTCACGGGGGACGCCACCGCCGCTTGGTACCGGCGGGTCGCCGAGCTGGCGGCGCCCCACTACGATGCCATCGCCCCCATTTTCGGCGATCCCATCCCCGGCGCGGCCGACGCGGTGGAGGCCCCGCCCACCCCCTGCGTGATCTGCCTGGGCGGCGGGGACGTGGAGCGGGCCGAACGGAGGCGGCTCCACGCGCGGGGCATCCCCGTCTTCCCCACGCCCGAGCGGGGCATGCGGGCCCTGGCCGCTCTGCTCCCGCCGACGGGGGTTGCCGGTTCCCGGTTCACGGGTTGCGGTTGATGCGCAGCGCGCCCGGGCAGCACACAGCGAGGGAGTTGCGAGGGTGGACATGACGGCGGGCAAGCGGAACCTGACGGAGCCGGAGGCCTTCGCCCTCCTGGAGCAGTTCGGCCTCCCCGTGGTGCCGCACGCGCCCGCGGCCACGGCCGATGAGGCGGTGGTGGCGGCGGACCGGCTGGGCTATCCCGTGGCCCTCAAGGTGGTCTCGCCGGACATCCTGCACAAGACAGACGTGGGGGGAGTGGCCCTAGGCCTGACGGACGCCGCCGCGGTGCGCCGCGCCTTCGCGGACGTCCAGGCCAACGCCCGCGCCGTCCTCCCCACGCCGGACGTGCGCGGCGCCCTGGTGGCCAAGATGGCGGAACCCGCCCCCGAGGTGATCATCGGCATGACGCGGGATGCCCAGTTCGGCCCCGCCCTCATGTTCGGTCTGGGCGGAATCTTCGTGGAGGTGTACAAGGACGTCGCCTTCCGGCTCCCGCCGCTCACCGAGTCCGACGCCCGCGACATGGTGCACGAGATCAAGGGCCTGCCCATCCTCACCGGCTTCCGGGGGCGGCCCCGATCCGACCTGGAGGCCATCATCCGCAGCCTCCTGGCGGTGAGCCGCCTGGTGGAGGCCCGGCCGGACCTCGAGGAGCTGGACCTGAACCCGATCCTGGCCTCCCCCAGCGGCTGCCTGGTGGTGGATGCCAAGGTCGTGCTCCGCACGAACCCCTAGCAGGCCGCTGAAAAAGGCCCAACATCTCTTCCCGCCGCCTCGGCGGCAGCGGGCGGGGCGTTGGCGCGCTCGCGCGGCGCTGCGACGTACGGACCAAGTACGCCTCCGACCCACTTTCGTGGGTACCCCGCGCGTCGCGCGCCGCCTTGCATCTGGACCTTTTTGAGCGGCCTGCGCAAAAACGCGTTCTTCAGCAGGCTGCTAGGACGGCCGGCGCTCGCCGCCGGACGCCGGGCCAGCCTCACGCGTGCAGCGTCTCGCCTCGAGTCGCAGAGGAGGGGGGTCCCGGTGAGCGGCGATCATCCGGAGGAGGGAAAGTTGGATCGGTCGGCGGTGAATTACCGGGCGGCCCGCCGGGACAAGCGGTGCGGGACGTGCGCGCGGTTCGATGCGGCGGCGCGGGCCTGCTCGGTGGTGGCCGGGGCGGTCGCCGCGAACATGGTCTGCGACCGGTGGACCCTCATGTCCGGCCTCACCCGCCGCGACCTGGACCTCCCGCCCCGCCCCCGCTAAGCGCGGCGGACGTCTGTGGTCTATCGTTTGTGGTTTGTGGTTCAAGAACCTCAGCCGTGCGGCCTTTTCCTTCCAGCCGCCCAACGACAAACGACAAACCACAAACGACAAACGAAGGGGTCAGATGCGCCCGCGCACCTTGTAGTAGGCCAACGCGCCGTATTCGTGGAGGGCGCTGTAGAAGAGGGCCAGGCGGCCGCCCGGGGAGTAGCGCAGCGCTTCCCGCGTACGGGTAGGCGCCGGCAGCACCTGCACCCCCTGGCGCTGGAAGGCGAGCTGGGACCGGTACATGTGCGCGGCATCGGTGACCAGCAGCACGCGGCGAAGCCCCCGCTCGCGGAGGAGCTTCGCCGTCTCTACCGCGTTCTCGTAGGTGGTCCGGGAGGCCCGCTCCACGATGATGGCGTCTCCCGGCACACCCAGGGCCTGGGCGAATTCGGCCATCACGTCCCCCTCGGGCCGGGGCGCCTCTCTGGTGATCCCCCCGCTGAAGATGAGCCGCGGCGCCAGCCCGCGCCGGTGAAGGTTCACGGCGTAGAGCGTCCGCTCCAGCGACGCGGGGGTGAGGGCGTTGTTCAGGAAGAGGCCGCCGCCCAGGACCACGGCGGCGTCCGCCCGGTCCACGTCGGGCCGCACCAGCAGGGGCTGGGCCAGGTACTCGGCGACCGGCGTATGGGTGACCAGCAGGTAGAACGCGCCCCCGAGGGCCAGGGCGTCCCGCAGGGCCCGGCCGCCGGCCCCCCCCTCGCGGCCCAGGAGGAAAAGCCCGAAGGCGTAGACGGCGGCGGCCAGCCCGAGCGCCGCGCCGACCGCCGGCCTGTGCTCCGGGCTCTTGACGATCTCGCGGATGAAGACGAAGCCCACGAAGAACCCGACGAGGGCCACCCACCGCCCCGCCCCCCCGAAGGCGATCTTCCGTCGGGCCATCGGCCCCTCCGCCCCGCCCCCGCTGCCGCGCGGCCGGGTCAGTTCCGGCGGGCGCCGAGCTTCGCCGCCCGATCATCCAGTTCCCGGAGGAAGCGCTGGAACACGGCGCTCTGCGACGGGGCCCCGCCCTCCTCTTTGAGGTGCCACGAGCCGTTGGGCGGGCGCTCTTCCCACCGCAGCCGCAGCAGCACGTTCACCAGCGGGTCCCCTTTGTCCGTCTGCAACTGGGACCGGGCGACGATGGCGACGAACTTCTGCCGCTCGGTCCAGCGGGTCAGCCGCCACCCGTGCGTGTCCCCCGGGAACTCCGGCCCCCACGCGGTTTCGACCTGGCCCGTCTCCTGGTCCATCTTCTCCACCGGATAGCCGCCGGCCTGGAACATCTCCTCGACCATGGGGAGGAGCTGTTCCACGCTGACGCCGGCGTACCAGCGCACGGCCCCCGGCACCTCGCTGGCGGCATCGATGTTCTTCTTGGCGCACCCCGCCGCCGCGGCCAGCGCCAGCCCCGCCAGCAACGTCCCCCAGCCCACCCATCGCCGCATCCGTCCGCTCCCCCGATGGTCCCGGCCGTCGCCGCGCCCGGGGCCGGGCGGGACCGTACCACACACGGCGGGACCCCACAAGACCTCCGCCCGCCCCCGCGCCGCCGCCCGCGCCGGCCCGGGGCCCCGGGGCCGGCGGCCCTGTTGACGGGCAGAACGCGATATGATACCAGCATCCGGGTCCGCACCGCAGTGGACCTTCCTCCCCCGGAAAGGAGCGTGGTGCCTCATGCAGGATCTGCCGTTGCTCCCCACCACCGTCGTCGGATCGCACGGAAAACCGGGCTGGTGGTACGTGGTGACCCAGGCCCACGAGGCCGGGCAGATCGGCCCGGCCGACCTGGAGGAGATGCTGGACGACGCGGCGGATACCGCTATCCGCGACCAGGAACGCGCCGGACTGGACATCATCACGGACGGCGAGGCGCGGCGCCTGGACGGCTACGTGGATTCCTACTACGCGGTCATCAAGGGCATCCAGGCCCTGCCGGCGCGCCGCAGGGTGGGCCCGTGGGGCTACGACCAGCAGACGCGGTACGAAGCCGTGGGGCGCATCGAGACGCCGCCGGGGGGCCTCGGCATCATCAAGGAGTTCGAATACCTGAAGGCCCACACGGCCAGGCGCACCAAGGCCACCTGCGCCGGCCCCCTGACCTTCGGGTCGCGCATCCACCCGGGGAAGGTGTACCGGGGCGTGGTGGACGTGGCCGAACGCTTCGCCGACGTGATCAACGAGGAACTCAAGGGGCTGGCGGCGGCGGGGGCCGACTTCATTCAGATCGATGAGCCGGCCCGCGGCAACGTCTCGGGCCAGGAGATGGCCCGTCTCTTCAACCGCGCCACCGAGGGGGTGCGGGCCAAGCTGGCCTTCCACATCTGCTTCGGCAACCGGCACGGCCGCGCCCGGTTCAACCGGAGCTATCGCCCCTACTTTCCCGGCCTGCTGGAGGCGCGGGCCGAACAGTTCGTCCTGGAGTTCGCCAGCCGCGAGATGGCGGAGCTGGACTGCTGGGCCCAGTACCACGACGGCCGCGAGCTGGGGGCCGGCGTCATCGACGTGAAATCCTTCTACCCGGAGACGCCGGAGGACGTGGCGGCGCGCATCCGCCAGGTGCTGGCGCACGCCCGGGCCGAGAAGGTGTTCCTGAACCCGGACTGCGGCTTCGGCTGGAACCCCCGCGGGATGTGCGTGGGGAAGCTCACCGCCTTGGCGGCCGGCGCCGCCATCGTGCGCCGGGAGATCTCCCGCGGGTGACCCGGCGGCGGCCACCGCCGGTTGACAGGGGGCACGGGCGGCTCTAGGGTTGAGGCATGACGATGCCGCTGCCCCGCATGACGGCCGCGGAGTTCGAGGCGGCCCTGGCCCAGACGTGCGCGCAGGTGGTGGAGATGCTCCGCCTCTGCCGCGACGCCTTCATTCGGATGGACGGCAAGCCCCTGGAACGCGTGCAGGCGCTGGCGGAGGAGGTGCACCTCCGGGAGAAGCGTCTCACGCAGCACGTCGCCATCCAGCTCCGGGAGGCCCCCTTCTCCCTCGGCGCGGCGGAGCAGCTCAAGTTCGCCCCCGCGGCCCTGGAGCGCGTGGGGGATGCCGTGGAGGCCCTGGCCCGGTGCGCGGGCCGCCGGATCCGGGAGGACGTCATCTTCAGCGAGGCCGCCGTCCACGAGATCCGCACCCTGTTCGACGGGGTCACGGACCTGGTGGAGACGGTGGGCGCCGCCGTGACCACCCGCAACCACGTGCTGATCCGCCACCTCCGCGAGGACGGCGCACGGGTCCAGGGCCAGACGCACAGCTACGAGACCGCGCATCAGGAGCGCCTGATGAACGGCGTGTGCCCTTCCCACTCCTCCTCCCTGTACCTGGCCCTGCTGGACGGCTTTCGGGAGATCGAGCGATACACCCGCCGCCTGGCCGATGCCTTGGGCAAGCCCACCTCCAGGGCCTGAGCGCGCGGCGCGCGCCATCGACCGGCGGCCCCCCGCGAGGTGTGGGGCGGCGCGATGCGTGTCGCCGGGGGCGTAGCCATTCGGGGTCCCGTCCCGCCGCGGCCTGGGCGCCGGGCATCCCCAGGGAAGGTTTTTTCGGATGCCGGAACGCGGGCGCGATCCGCGCCGGCTTCGTCCCGCGGCGGTCACCCCTTGGCCGGATGCCTCCAGAGCGCGTCCGCCTTCGCGGGAGAAAGCCCTTGCAAATTGTTCCTCCCATGGTTAACAATCGGTGCACGGTTGATGTGGGCGGCCGCGCGGGGTGAATGTTCCTAGGCGGCCGGTGCACAAGGAGAGGTCCGTGCCTACATTGCAGGAGGTTTTCCGATCCGTGACGCAGCGCCTCGCCCGCCGGGAGATCAGGGCGGCCACGCGGACCATGCGGCAGGAGCTGCGGCTGCTCCGGCGCAGGCTCGCGGGGCTCCCGCAGACGGTCGGCGATCTCAGCCGGCATGTTGCCGCCCTGATGCGCGAGCGGGACACCCACCGGGCCCAGTTGCAGCCCAGTGAACAGGAAGTTCAGGCGGCCCGTTTCTCGCCACGCCTGATCAAGAAGCTTCGGGCGCGCCTCAAGCTCACCCAGGGCGATGTGGCGAGGCTCGTGCGGGCGAGCGTGGCCGCCGTCAGGGCCTGGGAGGCCGGCCGCAGCCGGCCCCAGGGCGCGCGGCGCGCCGCCCTGGTGGCCCTGCGGAAGGTGGGGCGCCGAGAGGTGAAGCGCCTCCTGGCGGCCACGGCCGGGACGGCCCGGAAAGCGGGCGCCCGCCGCGCGCCCCGCCGCGGGCCCCGACGCGCGCGCCGGCGCCGCAAGACGAAGTAAGCCGCCACCCCCTCCAGCATCGCGTCGTCACGTCGGAGGATCCGGGAGCCGACACGGAACGGGATGTCATCCGCCCGCATCCTGGTGGCCGAGGATGATCCGGCGCTCCGCGAGGCGCTGAGGGACGTGCTCGCCCTGGCCGGCTATGCCGCCGTCACCGTGTCCGACGGGACGCAGGCGCTGGCGGCGGCCCGCGCCGATCCTCCGGATCTCATCATCCTGGACCACCTGATGCCGGGCCTGGACGGCCTCTCGGTCCTGCGCGCGCTGCAGGCGGACCCCCGCCTGCTGGGGATCCCGGTGATCCTCCTCACCGGCGCGGCCCACGACCTGCCGCCCCATCCCGGGGTGGCGGCCATCGTGGAGAAGCCATTCCAGATGGTCCCCCTGCAGGACACGGTGCGGTCGCTCCTCGCCTCCCGCCCCGCCCGCTGACCGCCGTTCCCACCCCGCCCACGGATCGCCCCACCCCACGGCGCCCCCGTTGTCCCCGATATTGGACCTCGGCAGGCTGCCGGAAAAGGCCCATCATTTCTCGCCGTTGCCTCGGCGGCAGCGGGTGGGGCGTCCGCGGGTTCGCGCCGCCCTGCCACGTACGGCCCACGTACGCCTCCGACCCACCTTCGCGGGTACGCCGGGCATCGCCCGCCGGCTTCCACCCCGGCCTCTGTGAGCGGCCCGCAGCAGACGCGTCCCCTGCAAGCCGTGAGGCCCTGCAGAACGATGGCGGGAAGGAAGAGGCCGGTGTGGTTGGTGACGAAGTCTTCGGCGTCTTGCTCCAGGATCGCGTCGACGAGCGCGTCCAGCCCCCCGCGCGCGCGTTCCGGCGTTCGCGGGTGGTGCTGGGGCGTCTCCCGTGGTCTCCTGTTGGAAGGCGCCCGCCGAAGACGGGTCAGAGGCGTACGGCGTCCGTACGTCGAAGCCGACCCGCTGCCGCTCCGTCGCAGCGGGAGGGCGTCGTCGGACCTCCTTCGGCGGCCCGCTAGTCTACTCTGTCAGAAATCGCTGGACGGACCGTTCCCGTACCCGTTCCCGTACCCGTTCCCGTGGTCCGGGCGGGATCCAGGAAGCGTCATTTCCCACAATCAGTTGCGCGGGGTTTCAGGTGTCTTGTCGGGAACGGGAACGGGCACGGACAGTGAGGCGTTTTTTGGACGCAGGAGACTAGAGGTAGTGGCCGGGCGCGGCGATCTCCACCTTCCGTTCCTTCTCCTGCTGGTGTCGAACCGCCCGCACGTGCACGATCCGTTCCCCCCGGCGCCCCGCGATCTTGGCCCAGTCGTCCGGGTTGGTGGTGTTGGGGAGGTCCTCGTTGGCCTGGAACTCCTCCTGGACGGCGGCCAGGAGGTCGTGCGCCGTGAGGCCCTTCTGG
>DASPOZ010000039.1:0-27671 GCA_035625755.1 Candidatus Sulfotelmatobacter sp. | reverse complement strand
CGCATCCGACGATATTGCCGCGAGAGGTCCAGAAAGGGCACCTGCATCGCCGTCACGCGCGGTTCACTCCGGGGGAGGGGGCGACCCCACCGACTACCAGTAATGCTCTTTGTATCGCCGGTAATAGCACGCGGTCTTTCTGACCCCGTCCTCCAGGGGGGTGGTCGGCCGCCAGCCCACGACCCGCCCGATCTTGCGGATGTCGGAGCAGAAGTCGCCGGGCTCCTGGGCCGCGCGCTCCGGCGAGAACGGCGCGAATTCCCAGCGGCCGCTCCCTGCCGCGCGCACGACCGTCTCCGCCAGTTCGCGAAAGCTGGAGGCGCGGTTGTTGCCCACGTTGAAGACCTGACCGTAGGCGGCCTCGGTCGCCGCGCAGCGCAGCACGGCATCCAGGGCGTCCTGCACGTAGACGAAGTCCCGCAGCAGCGAGCCGTCGCCGAACACGGGGATCGTCCCGTCGTCCAGCGCCAGCCGGATGAACCAGTTGGCCACGCCGAAGCGGCTGTGCTTCATCTGCGCGCGCTCCCCGTAGATATTGGTCAGCCGGAGAGTCACCGACGGGACGCCGTGATTATCGTTGTAGATCTGGAACAGCTGCTGGGCGGTAAGGCTGGAGAGCTCGTAGATCCCTTTCGGGTGCATCGGCTGGTCTTCCCTCACCGGCAGCATGACGGCGCGCCCGTACTCTCCGCGGGTGCCGCTGTAGACCAGCCGGGCCCCCGCATTGAAGCGCCTGCACGTCTCCAACAGGATCGCCGACCCCTTGATATTGATGTCGATGTCGGGGAAGGGGTTGGTCAGGCTGAGGACGTGGTCGTTCTGGCCCGCGAAGTGAAAGATATAGTCCTTGCCGCGGACGAGATACTTCAGGCTGCACTCGTCCCGGACGTCGCTGAAATTGACCGTGACGCGGTCCTTGATGGGCTCGACGTTGAAGAGATTGCCGCCGTGGTCGTCGAGCATGGCGTCGAGCAACGTCACCCGCGCGCCCAGCCCGACGAGCGCGATGGCGAGGTTGCTGCCGAGGAAGCCCAGCCCCCCTGTGATCAGGACTTGCTTGCCGCGAAAGCGATCGAGGTCGGCCGGTTTAGTCATGGACGGTCGCCGGTGGTCCGCCGGCCGGGGCCGCGACCCCGGCCGTCAGGGGGGCGTCCGGGCAAGGACGGGACCGCGCCTCCACGACCTCGCGGACGACAAACTGGGGGGTCTGGTTCTCCGTCAGGAACAGCCGTCCCAGGTACTCGCCCATCAAGCCCAGCATGACCAGTTGGACGCCGGAGAACAGCAGGATGGCGACCAGCACCGACGCCCAGCCGACCGGCACGTCCGGGCGCACGATCCTCTCGCCAACCACCTCGATGCCCAGCAGGAAGCCGAGGACGCCGCAGGCCAGGCCCAGCAGGGTGCTCATCCTGAGCGGCATGACCGAGAAGTTCACGAACATGTTGAGCCACAGGCGCAGCAACTTGCTCAGCGTGTAGTTGGAGCGGCCCTCCCTCCGCGGCTCGTGCCGAACCTGGACCCTGCCGATGTTCCGGGTGCATCGGAGGGCGAGGCCATCGACGTAGGGGTACGGCCCGCGGTACTTGAGGATCTCGCGCACGATGAAGCGGCTGAGGCACTTGAAGCTGGACAGGTAGAGGTCCGGCGGCTTCTCCAGCATGAAGGTGGCCACGCGATCGTTGAGCCGGCTGCCGAGATTCCGGAGCCAGTGATGGTGTTTGCGGGGGGAATAGGTGTACACCACATCGTACCCGTGGGCGCAGGCGTGGTCGATCAGACGGGTGACCTCCTCCGGAGGGTTCTGAAGGTCGTCGTCCATGATCACCACGTAGTCGCCGCGCGCATGGTGGAGGCCCGCCATCACGGCGTTGTGCTCGCCGAAGTTCCTGGCGAGCCTCACGTAGGTGATGGTTCCGGGGTAGCGGGCGCTCAGGGCACGGCACGCCGCGTCGCTGTCGTCGATGCTGCCGTCGTTGACGAGCACGACGTGAAGCGCGTCCACGCTCAAAGCGGCAATGAGCCGATGGACGAGGGGACCGATGGTCCCAGCGCTGTTGTAGACCGGAATGACGATCGAGACGATCATGTGCGATGCGCTGCTGTGACCCCGCGTGGCCGGGAGCCCTACCCTCGCGCCGGTCATCCCCCGGGGGCCGGGAACACGCCCGCCTCGGGCCTGAGGTCGTACAGTTGCGAGTTGTTCAGCCGGCCGCCGAAGCCGCGGCCGAAGGGCCTGGGGGGCGCGTTCGGGTCTGCGGGGACGGCCGCCTGATTGGGCTCGGTGGCGCCGGCCTCCGGGACGATGGAGCGCCACAGGGCCGGGTCCACGAGCTTGCCGTTCGCACGGACCCAGTCCGCGACCGGCCTTCCCGCCGCCTCGACGCCCGGCCCTCGGCCGATGGTCGAGAGGTCGCCCACCATCACGAAACGGACCTGCTTGTCCTCGACCATCCGGGCGAGCTTCTCCGGCGACAGGATAGGGTCCGTTCCCAGGAAACCGCCCATCGCCATCACCGCCTCGCCGGTCTGGATGATGATCGGCGCCGCAAGCTGGGCGCTGGAGGTCGCCAGCAGATAGCGTTCGCCCTGACGGTTGGCCATCAGGAAACCCACCAGTTTGCGGGTGTTCGTGAACGCCCCCCACCTGTCCTGGAAGCGCAGGCCGGCGTCGTCGTCCCCGCGAGCCAGCCGGGATACATCGGCCGTCAGGAGCATGGCGTTGCCTCTCGCCAACACGCTGCTCAACGCCCACGCCCCAGGGGTGACCAGGAGCGCTGCCAGTCCCACCCCCAGCGCGCCCGCGGCCAGGCCGCGGGCGCGCCGTCCCATCGGCCCACAGAGCCGAGCGACGAGCAGCCCCGCCGCAGCCACCAGGGTTCCGCCGAGGAGCGCGAGGTACAGCCAGGTCCGCCAATCGCCCGACTGTTCCTTCGCGGCGACGAAGACGGCCGTCAGGCTGCCGCGCGACTGGTCGAGCTTCCAACCCAGGGCGCTCGACTCGATGTAGGCCTCCCATGCGGCGGTCAGGAGCAGCCCCAGGGGAAGCAGGCCGGCTCGCCATCCTCTCCGAAGGTACCAGTCCCACAGCCCCACCATGCCGATGCCGGCCAGCGCCGCGAGCGAGGGCGCCATGGTGGCGAGGTAGTAGGAGCGAAAGATCCCGCCCGCATAGCTGTAGACGATGCCGTAGGTGAGGGTCCAGCCAACCCACAGGATCAGTGCCAGATGGGCCCGGGCGAGGGGCCAGCGCCATCGCGCCCGTAGCGCGGCAACCCCCGACCCCGCGACTGCCAGCGGGAACAGCCACCCCACCTGACCGGCCAGATGGCGGTCGGCGAGCCGCAGCGGCCCCACGGGGACGCGGTCCCTGAACCCCGGCCACCTTCCGCGAAGTCCGGGCGCCGCCGCGGACCCCGCGCCGACACCTGGTTGTGCCCCCGCCGTCGCCGGCTGCGCGGTCCCCGGATCGATCCCGGCGGCCTGGAACTGCGTCCCGCGGCGGACGAATCGCTCGATGCCGTTATGACCCACCACCAGCTCGAGCATCGAGTTCGTCTTGCTGCTGCCGGCGAAGGGTCGCCGGTCCGGCGGGGTCAGATCGTACGCGAGCGCCCAGGACAGGGAGACCGCCGCCAGGACGAAGGCGGCCATCGTCAAGTCAGCGAGCCGGCGCCGCCACCCTACGGGTGCGCCCAGGAAGTATACGAGGACGAAGGTCGGCAGCACGATGAATGCGGCCAGCATCTTGACGTTGAATCCGATGCCGACCAGGGTCATGGAGAGCAGCAGGAGGCCCCGTTTGCCGTCTTCGGCCGCCCGCGTCAGCGCCCACGCGCCCAGGAGGAGGACGAACACAAGGCAACTATCGGTGTTGCTCGAGCGATCGATGGCGACGCTCACCGGTGTCATGGCGAGGAAGAGGGCCGCCAGCAGGCCGGCCGCCGCCCCGAACTGACGCTGGACCAGATGGTACACCACCCACACCGCGGCCACGCCTTCCAGGACCTGGGGCAAGAGCACGCTGAGCCCGTGGAAGCCGAGCAGCTTGGCGCTGGTGACCTGGACCCACAAGGCGACAGGGGGCTTGTCCACGGAGACGAAGCCCGCGGGATCGAAGGAGTTGTAAAAGAAGTTGTGCCAGGTCGCCAGCATGCTCCGGACGCCGGCGGCGTAGTATTGGGTGCCATACCCGTTCTGGTCCAGCCGCCAGAGCCGGACCCCCGCCGTCAGGAGAACGATGGCCACCAGCCCCACCCGTGACCACCACGGGTTGGCGGAGCGGGAGCGCCCCCAGCCCGGCGCGACCGCACGCGGCGACCCCATCTCGGCCGGCGCGCCATGGGCCGTGCTCTCCTGAAGTTCCCCCGCTCCATCAGCCCTCATGATGCCTTCCTGCGCAGAGGACGACCGGATGGGTGGCATCCGTGTGCTGATCGGGCGACAAAGCCGCCCGGATCTCCAGCACCGCCTGCAGAGCCCTCATTTCTCGAGCACGCCGCTCTCCCCTTGGCCTCGAGGGCGACGGGAGAGGTCCTCGGTGGAGCGAGAGGGGTAGCTCGAGGCTGCGCCGAAACCAGAACCGGCCGACCCGATTGGGCGGCGGCGCCCCAGCCTGGGCATCTCCCCGGGCCACCTCCCCCCCAAGCTCACTGGAGGTAGGTGTTCAAGGGGAAGGGGCCCGCCTCCTCCCGGTCCATGAGATTGGCGGCCTTCAGGTTTTCCGGGCCCCCTCCGTGGCGGCGAACCCACCGATCTGCCCTTCCCCCCGGTCGCTTCTTCATGTGCCGCACTTGGGTGTGGACCGCACCCAGGCGGTGCGGCATTGGTCGCACTGGGCCGCCTCGATGCCGGGCGTTGCCGTGGGGGCGTACCGGAGGCGCACCCACTGGCTCCTCCCCGGGCTGAGACGCCCCGCGAGGCCCCCGCAGAGGTGGTCCCCCGCGGCCACTGGGTCCGCGCCCGCCCAGATGAGGTGCCACTCGGGCCCCAGCCCGGTGGCCTGGCGCAACTCGGCTCCGGTCATCGCCTGCGAGGAACCCGCGGTTCGGGTACCTGCCGCCGCAACGTACGCCCCGCCGTGTCACGCCGCGGGGCCACAGCCGGCGGCTATGACTTCGGGGGATAGACCACGGACACGGGCAGGCAGCGGGATTCCATCCCTTGCGAGAGCCGGATGAAGAACAGGAGCTTCCCGAAGGAAAGGTCGGGCCCGCCGTCCTGTGGGCGCCGCACCGCCTCGAGGCGGCGCTCCGCATCCTCCTGTAAGCCGGCCCGCCACTGCTCGCACGCGGCGGCAGAATCGAAGGCGTGAAACTGTTCCCACTCGCGCAAGGGGGCCGCGGGGAGCAGGAAGGCGCCCCCCACGGCCGCCACGAGGGCTTCGGCGGGGTCGGCGGATGAACCCGTGGTTTCGCTCTGCAACTTCCCCTGGTCCACAGGGGGCACGAGAAGCAACCAGCCCTCCATCGATCGGGCCGGCCACGGTAGACCGAGCACCAAGAGGGCAACCAGGAACGTCTTGGCAATCCCGCGCATGTCTTCACCCACCTCCTCGGCGCGCTCCACCACACCCGCCGCAAGGGGGAACCGCGGCCCGCTCAGCCGTCGGTCTCGCGGTCCTTACCACTGGACGTCACAGCCATCGAGGGCGTCTTCGAGCGCGCACGAGGGATTGACGGCCGTGGGGTCGACGGGCGTCGGGGTGAATTGGGTCTGGGGGCTCAGGGACAAGGGCACCGGCGCCGCAGATGGGGGCTGGACGGAGGCATTGGGGAGGCTGACCGACGTGGTGATCGCCACCGAGCCCGGGGGATTGAAGGTGTAGCTGGTTGCGGTGGGCGTGCTGGTGACGGTCGTGCTCGCGCCCGGGCTGGAGACGATGATCGTGGTCGTGCTGACTCCGATGCGCGGGGTCGTGGTCATGGAGCCGCTCGTTATCACGCCGAGCGTCGGCGTGGGCGGCCCAGGCGCGGGGCCAGCCGCGGAGGTGATCGAAGTGGTTGATTGGGCGTACGCGCTGGCCGGCGCGAGCAGGCCGAGCGCCAAGACGGCGCCTGCAACGACCCTGCGGACCCCAAGCATCGTTGCCTCCCCTGGCCGCCGCATTCGGTGCTGCACAGCGACGCCCGGGGATATGGCCGGCGCGCGGCCGGAGGCTTGGGCGGGGCCCCCAGCCGGGAACATCGCAGCGTTTCCTGAAAGCGCATGCTTCATCGTTCCAACTCCCCAGGATTCGTGATTGCCACCGGGCGACTGCTAGCGCCAAGCGGAGGAACCGCCGAGGGGAAGCGACCCGACCACGGCGTTCAGCACGATGGTGCTCGCCGTGTAAGTCGGGGCGACCCGGGGCGTCGTTGGTGCGGGGGAGGCGGCCGGCGCGGGCGCGGTGTGTGCGCGGGAATCGATGGAACCCGGAGGAGCAGGATCAGCGTAATGCCCACCGACAGCGGTCGTCCCACACCCTGTTCCCCTTCCTGCGGCTTGGCAGTGTTCGGCATGGGAGAGAACCACCGGTCCGGCGCAGGGCGGATCGCTCCGCGCCGAGGGGCCGGGGCCATCGCCCGGCCTAGTTGAAGTCGTGCTCGCCGAGGCGCAGGCTCCAGCCGGCGCCCCGAGGATCCACCTGGATCGTGCGGTCGAGCCGCCCCACGGGCCGCGGGCCGAACTGGGTCTCCACGGAGGCCTGAGCCATGATCCGGTGCGGTCCGATGTCCAGGTTCTGGGGCTTGACCTCGTTCGGGTTCAGGGTGATGGGTTGGGCGCCGGACGGGTTATTGGGGTCCTGGTCGATGAAGAGCAGGACCCTCCAGGGGGTTGCATTTTGCAGTTGTCCCCTGGTCGGGTCCCCCGCCGGCATCCCGGCGGCCTGGGGGCCGGGGGGAGGCGGCTGGCTGCCATAGCCCGGTGGCGGGGGCGGCGGGGGCGGCGCGGCCATCTGCGAGGCGGGCGGCGCCAACGCGGCGGGCACCTTGTGGCCCGCGGCGAACATGCACTGATGATACTCCGCATCGTACCGTTGTTGGACCACCCAGGCCGAGCTGGCCCCGGCGGCCGACCCCTGCCCGGCGCCCAGGAGAGCGCCGGCGCCGGCGCCGATGGCGGCCCCGATGGCAGGGTTGCCCGCCGCGGCCCCGATGCCTGCCCCCAGGCCGGCCCCCAGGAGCGTCCCCAGGACCGCGCTTCCCGCGGTGCTCTGCGCGGCGGCGTCCCCCGGGCTGATGCCCGTGCGCTGCATGGCCAGATCGCGGCAGGCCGCATCGGCCTGGGCGAAGTCCGCCTGCGTCCTGGTGTCACCAATATAGGCCGGGCTGCTCGGCCCCGTCACCGGATAGGTCATGCAGGCACTGAGACCCATCGCCGCGAGCGCAACTACCACGGCCAGCCTTGCTCGTGTCTTCATCGGCATCGCCTCCTAGCGGGGGCCCATAGGGGGCGCGGCCTGCGGCCCGGCCGGGGGTGTGCTCTGTGGGCCCATAGGGGGCGTGGCCTGCGGAGGCACCTGCATCCAGCCGGAGGGACACTGTTGCACGTAGGGGTAGTACCCGTTGGCCTCGCGGCAATAGTACCAGGACTGCTGCTGGGGCTGTTGCTGCACGTACACCGGCGGCTCCGCTGACTGGACCACCACCGGAGGCGCGGGGTATGCGTAGGGGACCGGGTACGGGTACCAGTACGGATACACGTACGGGTATGGCCTGTACCAGGCGCGCCACCAGGCGTGGCTTGGGGAGGCTGTGCCCAGGAGAATCGCAGCGACTCCAAGCGCGACCAAGGCCTTTTTCATGTCTGCATCTCCTGCGTGCCGAATGGCGCCGAGGCCCGCGTTGTGGATATTACCATCGGGGGCCGAGGCCCCCGCCCTTCGCTCATTATACTGAGGCGGCAGCGTGGAGTCATCCGACGAGATATTTTTCCCGGGGCCGCCGAAGGGCCATCGTCCGCCCGTTGGTGAGGGACGGGACGAACCCGAGGCTGGCCGGCATCACTGCCGTATGAGCGGGGGCTCGCACGATCGGCCCCCGCTCCCATCGGTCCTAAAGACCCCTGGCTCCCAAAGCGGAGCGTTAGTCGCGTTCCCAATCGCGATCGTGCCGCCGGTGGTGATGGTGCCGCCGGTGGTGGTGGCGCCCCCAGCGGTGGTGGCGCTTCTCCCAGAAGCGGCGGGCCATCTCCTTGCGCATCTCCACCCACTTGGTCCACTGCTCCGGCGTCAGCTTGGCGCGCAACGCCACGGTCCCATCCGCCTGCCGGTCCAGAAGCTTCCCCTGCAGGGCCTTCACCTTGTCCGCGGCTGCTTTGATGGCCGTCGGATCGGAATTCCGGTCGTCCAAGAGCCGGCGCAGGTCCACGCGGGCTTCGCATAGCGCCTGGAGGTCGGGCCGGGCCTCATCCCGCCTGGCCTTCAGCGTGGCGCGCAGGTCCTCGGCCTGCTGATCGCTGAGGCCCAATCGGTCCTTGAGGCGGCGCATGAACCTCTGGGCCATGGCTTCGCGGTCACCCCCCGAGGGCCCGCGCCCCATCCTGGCGCAAGGCCCGGCCGGGCCGGGCGGCTGCTGGGCCTGGGCCGCCGCCACGCCGCCCACGCCGGCCGCCAGCAAAGCGACCGCCGCGATCATCCCGACCCGTCGCGCCACGTTCCCTCTCCCGGTCATCAGCGTCTCCTTTCGCTGGGTGGCGATCCCCGCCACCCTCCATACGATGCCCTCCATGGGGAGAGAGGGCGACCCGTGCATCACTATTCGGCCTCTTCCATGACGGCGGCGAGGACCAAGTCCGGATCCGGCGGGCGTTCCTCCAGCACCAGCCGCTCGCCGGCTGAAAGGTTCGCCGTGGGGACCAGCCCGGCGGCGACCGGCGGGGTGCTGGCCTGGAACAGGATGAGCAGGGCTGCCGCCGTGGCGGCGAAGACCGGCACCAGCCCCCAGGCTGTGCGCCACAGCCCCGGCTCGGCGGGCCGCCGGGCAGGGTGCGCCGGCAAGGCCGCCAGGACGCGCCGCGCAAAATCCTGCGGCGGCTCTGGCGCCGCGGCCACGGTGGACAGGAGGCCTCGGGCCAGGCGCGCCGCCGCCAGGGCCCGCGCGCAGTCGGAGCAGGACATGAGGTGGTCCCGAACCGCCGGTGGCAGCCGGTCCGGGGGGAGGGCGGCGACGTCTCTCAGCGTGCCCCGGAGGGATTTACAGGGCTCCATCTGAAGTTCCTCGCCCGGTCTTCTCGCGCTGGAGAAGGAGGGCATCGATGGTCGCCAGCATGACCTGGTGGGCCCACAGGGCCCGCGCGCAGGCCGTGCACCCCGCCAAATGCTCCCTGGCCCATGCAGGCCGCTCCTCCGGCCGCAGGGCGCCAAGATCGGCCAGATTCTCCCGTACGTCGTCACAAGGTCCCATGTGTTACCGTCCTCGAGCCGTTTCCCGGGCCCCTGCCACCACACCTCCCAGCGTCGGGGCCCCGGCTTCCCTTGCCTCTGCCCGTCACCGTCTCCCTATGATGAGAGTACGCTGCATTCCATCGGGGTGTTTCATGCAGCGCCCGGTGTCCCGGTCCAGTGGGCGTGTGGCTCGAGGAGAATCCTTTGGAATTCAAGAGTTGCGTGGAGACAACCCGGGCAGGAGGGCGGGCCGGCTCTGCGGGCGGGGCGTTGAGGGCGGGCCGATCATGGGGCGGGGAGGCGGTAGAAGCGGCGGGCATTGGCGGTGGTGAGGCGGGCCGCCTCCTCGGGAGTCACCTCCCACACCGCGGCCAGGCCCGCGGCCACATCCGCCGTCTGGGCAGGCTCGTTGCGCCGCCCCCGCCGCCCCTGCGGGGGCTGGTAGGGCGCGTCGCTCTCGATGAGGATGCGGTCGCGCGGCGCGTCCCGAAGGAGGGCGCGGAGCGCCGCGGCCCTCGGATACGTCACGCGCCCGCTGACGCTCGTGTAGTAGCCGCGCCCCCAGGCCTCCCGGGCCATGAGCGCGTCTCCAGAAAAACTGTGGAGGACCAGCGTGAGGCCCTCCGCCGCCTCGGCCAGAGCGCGCAGGATGTCCCCGTGGGCCTCGCGATCGTGGATGACGACGGGCAGATCCAGCGCGCGGGCCAGGGCGAGCTGGGCGCGGAGGCCGGCCGCCTGGAGGTCGGGCGGGGAGCCCTTCTCGTAATAATCCAGGCCGATCTCGCCGATGGCCGCCACGCGCGGTGAGGAGCGGGCTAGCGCGGCCAGCTCGTCCCAGGCCGCGGGGCTCGCGATCTCCGCGTCGTGGGGGTGGAGGCCCACGGCGGCGCAGCAGCCCTCCAACTTCTCCGCCAGCTCCACGGCACGCCGGCTGCTGGTCAGGCTGTAGCCGATGAGGGCCATGTGGGCCACGCCGGCGCCGCGGGCCCGCGCCACCACCGCATCGCGGTCGTCGTTGAAGTCCTTCATGAACAGGTGACAGTGGGAATCAAACAGCATTGTCGATTGAGGATTTAGGATTGAGGATTGCGGACTGATAGCTTCGCACTTGTTGGAAATCCCACATCCTCAATCAGAAATCAAAAATCGGGTGGTCAGCGGATCTTGGAGCCGGGGGGCACGTCGCGCTCCGGCTGCAGGAGGACCGGCTTCCCCTCGGCATCCTCGGCCGCCAGGACCATCCCCTGGGACTCCACGCCCATGAGCTTGGCCGGCTTGAGGTTCACCAGCAGGGCCACCTTGCGCCCCACCAGCTGCTCGGGGGCGTAGGAGCCCAGGATGCCGGCCACCACCTGCCGTGTCTCCTCCCCGATGCGCACCACCAGCCGCAGGAGCTTCTTGGATCCCTTGACGGGCTCGGCCTCCAGGACCTCGGCGATCCGCAGGTCCAGCCTGCGGAACTCGTCGATGTCGATCATCGCGCCTCCGGCGGGCTCCCGGCTCGCGGCATCCGCGCCGCGGGTCGGCGCCGTCGCGGCGGGGCGGGCTTCGAGGCGGGGGAAGAGCGATTCGCCGCGGCGCACCCGCGTGCCCGGGGCCAGGCGACCCCACATCTCGGCATCGGCCAGGAGGGCCGTGGCCAGCAGGTCGGGCACCCCGAGCTGGTCCGCGATCCGGGCGGCCGTGCCGGGGAGGAACGGGCTCACCAGGATGGCCACGATGCGCAGGGACTCGGCGCAGCGGTAGAGCACGGATTCCAGCTCGGCCCGCCGGGCCGGGTCCTTGGCCATCGTAAACGGCGCCATCTGGTCCACGTACCGGTTGACGGCCCCCACGAACTCCCAGATGGCGGCCAGGGCGCGGTGGAAGGCGAAGCCTTCCATGGCCTCGCGCACGGCCGGGGCCACGGCCAGGGCGCGTTCCCGCAGGGCCTCGTCCCCGCCACCCTCCGGCGGGACGCGCCCCTCCGTGTAACGTTCCAGCATGGTGAGGGTCCGGCTCACCAGGTTACCCAGGTCGTTGGCCAGGTCGGCGTTCAGGCGCGCCGCCAGCGCGTCCTCGCTGAAGTCCGAGTCCAGCCCGAAGACCGACTCCCGCAGCAGGAAGTACCGGAAGGCCTCGCCGTACTTCTCCTGCATGGGGAGCGGCTCCACGAAGTTGCCCAGACTCTTGGACATCTTCTGGGCGTTCACCGTCCAGTAGCCGTGGACGTTGAGGCGGCGGTAGGGCGGGAGCCCGGCCGCTTTCAGCATGGTGGGCCAGTAGACGCCGTGGGGCTTCAGGATGTCTTTGCCGATGAGGTGCTGGGCCGCCGGCCAGTAACGGGCGAAGCGCGGGTCGTCCGGGTAGCCCAGGGCGCTCACGTAGTTGATGAGGGCGTCGAACCAGACGTACGTGACGAAGCGGTCGTCGAAGGGCAAGGGGATGCCCCAGGTAAGCCGGGAGGTGGGGCGCGAGATGCAGAGGTCCTCCAGCGGCTGGCGCAGGAAGCCCAGCACCTCGTTGCGGTAGCGTTCCGGCCGGATGCTGTCCGGGTGCTCCTCCAGGTGGCGTACCAGCCAGTCCTGGTACCGGCTCATGCGGAAGAAGTAGTTCTCCTCCTCGATGAAGGTGGGGGCGGTGCGGTGGTCCGGGCACTTCCCCTCGACCAACTCTTTCTCCAGGTAGAAGCGCTCGCAGCCGAAGCAGTACAGGCCGCCGTACTTGCCGAAGTAGATGTCCCCCGCGTCGTAAATCTTCTGGAGGATGGCCCGCACCACCGCCTGGTGCGCCGGGTCCGTGGTGCGGATGAACCGGGAGTAGCTGATGCCCATGCGGTCCCAGGTGCGGCGGAAGTCGCCGCTCACCCGGTCCACGAAGGTCTGGGGGGTGCTGCCGGCCGCCGCCGCCGCCTGGGCGATCTTGTCTCCGTGCTCGTCCGTGCCGGTGAGCAGGACCACGTCCCGCCCGGCCAGCCGCTGGAACCGCGCCATGGCATCGGCCAGGACGGTGGTATAGGCGTGGCCCAGGTGGGGCTGGGCGTTCACGTAGTAGATGGGCGTGGTGAGGTAGAAGGGCTCAGGGGCCATGGCGTCGCGCTTAGCAGGCTGCTGAAAAAGGCCCGGCATTTTTCCCCGCTGCCTCGGCGGCCGCGGGCGGGGCGTTGGCGCGCTCGCGCGGCGCTGCGACGTACGGACCCAGTACGCCTCGCGCCTCGCCTTGCACCTGGGCCTTTTTGAGCAGCCTGGGCAAAAAAGCGGTACTCAGCACCCGGTCAGGGGGACCAGGTCAGCGGTTTGGGCTTTGGGGGCTCCTCGGCGCAGGCGCCGCCGCAGAGGCCTTTGGGCCGGTCTGCGAAGGGGTCCGGGGCCCCCTCGGGACGGGGCACCGCCACGTCCATCGCCTTACACTTGAGGCGGGCCTTGGTCTCGGTCAGTTCCACCAGGAGGCTCTCGTCCAGGATGAGGTGTTCGGTCACCACGCCGGGTCCCTCGTGCGTCATCACCTGCGCGCCCACCCTGGGCAGGCCGGCCCGGATGTCCTTGTACATCTCCCACTCGTAGGCCAGACAGCACTTCAGCCGCCCGCACATGCCCAGGAGCCGCGAGGGGTTCAGGGAGAAGGCCTGGTCCTTGGCCATCTTCACGCTCACCGGGTGGAACTCCCGCAGCCAGCTCTGGCAGCAGAGGGTGCGGCCGCAGGGCCCCATGCAGCCCGGGGCCAGACGGGCCTCGTCCCGGGCCCCGATCTGCCGGAACTCGATGCGGGCCCGCAGCGTGCGGGCCAGGTCCTTCACCAGCTCGCGGAAGTCCACCCGCTCCTCGGCCGTGAAGAAGAAGGTCCCCCGGGAGCCTTCGATGTTGAAGCGCACCTCGGCCATCTTCATGGGGAGGCCCCGCTCCTTGATCCGATCCTGGCAGAGACCCTTGGCCTCCTTCTCCCGGTCCCGGATACGGAGCGACTGGGAGAGGTCCTGGGGCGTGGCCAGCCGCACCACCTGCCGGTGCGGGCGCTTCAAACTTTCCAGAGGGAACGCGGCGTACTCGGCCACCACCCACCCCACGGCGTTGCCCCATTCGGTTTCGGTGATGACGGCATCCCCTTCCCGCACGGGGAAGTCCCGCGGCAGGGTGTACTGGGTGCGGGAGGTCCCGCCGAACGTCAGCTTGACCATGCGTGCCATGGCGACCTCGCGGTCCGCCGGTCCCGCGGCCGCCCGCGCCGCCGGACGGTGCCGCCTTCCGGTGCGGGCCTCGTGGGCGCGGGACGAAGACTCATGGGAGCTGGCCCCGCCGGGCGGCGTGCATGCGCAGCAGCATCGCCTCCAGGGCCAGCTGAAGGTTCACGTTGCTCTCCAGGGCCGCCTGCGCGGCGGCCACGGCGTCGTAGAAGGCCAGGGCCGTGCGGGGGGACACGGGTTCGTGTTCCGGCCGGGCGGCCCCCGCCGCCCCGGCCTCGGGCGGCCGGCGGGCCTGGCCCCGTGCCCAGGCGGCCAGGAGGAAGAGCAGCCACGGCACGAGGTCCCGCCGCCCCTTGTACTCCTCATGGAGCTTCTTGGCCAGGGCCAGGGCGCGCCCCGGTGAGGCGAGGCCGGCCTGCGTCTCTTGCAGCACCTGGTCCTGCTTCTCCCGCGGGAAGCGTTCCGCCCACGCCCGGGCCAGCGTCAGGCTGCCCCCGCCCAGCGCGGCGGCGCGCCGGGCCTCCTCCGTTTCGATGCCCTGCTCGGCGAGCAGGGCCGCCACCACGTCCTCCGGCAGGGGCCCGAAGCGCACCTCCTGGCAGCGGGACCGGATGGTGGGGAGCAGGCCGGTGGGCGCCGACGAGATCAGGATGAGGACGGCGGCGCTGGGCGGCTCCTCCAGTGTCTTCAGGAAGGCGTTGGCGGCCTCCAGGGTCATCAACTCCGCCGCGTCCAGCACGGCCACCCGCCGGCGGCCGGCGTAGGCGCTGAGGGCCACGTGCCCTTCCACCTCGCGCACCTGGGCGATCTTCAGCGAGCGCCCGTCGGGCGTGACGGCCAGCAGGTCCGGGTGGGCGCCGCGGTCCGCCAGGCGACAGGCGGCGCAGGCGTCGCACGCGTCGCGCTCCGCGGCGGGCCCGGCGCAATTGAGGGCCTTGGCCAGCTCGAGGGCCGTCTGCCGCTTCCCCACGCCGTCCGGCCCCGAGAAGAGCAGGGCGTGGGGCAGCCGCCTGGCGTCCAGCGAGCGCCGGAGCAGTTCCAGCGCCCGCGCCTGCCCGCGGATGCGGCCGAAGCTCATCAGAGTTTCCCGTCAACAGCCAATATGTCCATCGCGATGCCGCCCCCCGCACGCCGCTGAACAACCCCTCTCGCAAAGGCTGCTCAAAAAGGCCCAGGTGCAAGGCGGCGTGCGAAGCGCCGACTGAGGCGTACGCCGGGTACGCCGCAGGGAGTGCGCGAGCGCGCCAACGCCGCAGATGGGCCTTTTTCAGCAGCCTGCTACGGGGCCGGGGCCGGGGCCGCGCGGCGGAGTCGCGCCTCCACCTGCGGCCAGAGAGACGCCGCGATGGCCCCCGCATCCTGCGCCGCATCCATCACCAGGAAGCGGCCCGGCTCCGCGCGGGCCAGCGCCAGGTAGCCCTCGCGCACGCACCGATGGAACGCCAGGGCTTCGCGCTCGAAGCGGTCCAACCCGTCAGTTCCCCCGCCTGCGGCCGCCGCCGTGCCGGCCCGCCCGGCCAGGCGGGCCAGTCCGGCTGCCGGATCCAGATCCAGGAGCACGGTGAGGTCCGGCCACACGCCCGCCGTGGCCAGGCGGTTGAGGCGCGCGATCAGCTCCAGGTCCATGCCGCGGCCGTATCCCTGGTAGGCCGCCGTGGAGTCCACGAACCGGTCGCAGAGGACCAATTGCCCCCCGGCCAGGGCCGGGCCGATGACCTGAGCCGCCAGTTGGGCCCGGCTGGCAAGATACAGGAAGAGTTCGGCGGGCGGCGCCGGCGCCGCACCCTGGGTGTGGAGCAACAGCGGCCGCAGGCTCTCGCCCAGGGGCGTGCCCCCGGGCTCCCGCACCTCCAGCACGACGTGCCCGGCGCCTCGGAGGCGGCGCGCCAGGAGCGCCTGCTGGGTGCTCTTGCCGGAACCCTCGACCCCCTCGAAGGTGAGGAAGAATCCGCCCCCCGCGCTGGCAGCGCCCATGGCCGGCTCAGTGGCCGCGCCCGCCGCCCCCGCCGCGCGCGCGTTTCTTGTCCAGGGCGGCCCGGGCGGCGCGCTGCAGGGTGCCGGAGATGTTCCGGTTCTTCACCAGCAGCTCCAGCTCTTTCTCCGATAGGTTCCCCAGCCCCAGCCCCATGGCCACCCCGGTGGGGGTCTTGGGGTTGTTGAGCAGGGCCCAGATGATCGGCTTGTTGCCCCGGTACAGCTTGCTGCCCGAGATGGCCCGGAGGACGTTCTCGTTCACGTCCCGCATCTGGGCGATGGCCAGGACCTCCGTCTCCGTGATGCGCGGGGAGTAGACCACCTCCAGGGCCACCATTTCGTTGGGGTCCTTCACGAGGATCATCCGGGCGTCCTTGTTGCCCTTCATGGCGAGGGCCAGGCGCTGGCCGGTGCTCATCCCCTTGATCAGGTTGAAGAGGGGGACCGGCTTCTTGCTGGCTTCGGCGCCGAGGCCCTCGAGGGCGGCCCGCACCTTGACCCGCAGACCGTCGTCGGCGTCCGGGTTCTCCAGGATGGCATTGGCGATGCTGGCGTTGGCTTGGAGGCGGGCCGTTTGCGCCACCAGCTCCTTGAGGACGCCCGGCGGGCCGACCAGCCCGATGTACACCAGGGTATCGTCCGGCGCGCGGGCGTTGCGCACCAGGGCCAGAAAGACCTCTTCGTCCGCCCCTGTCTCCCGGGCCACGATGTTCAGGGCGGCGGGGTCGGCCTGCGGGTTCAGCGCGATCTTCAGCAGGTTCTCCCGGCCGAAGGCGGCGGGGGCGGCGGCCGGCGCCTCGGGCGCCGCGCCGACTTCCTTCAGGAGGCCCGTGATGCCGGCGCGCACGCCGGGATCCAGGTGAGGGTCCCTCAGGATGGCCTGGCCGATGGCGGGGTTGGCCCGGATCCGCGGCGTCTGCGCCGCCAGCTCCGCGAGGGCGGCCTGCGACCCGACCATGGCGACGTACACCAGCACCTCGTCCGGCGTGGCCGGGTTGCGGGCCAGCGCCCGCAGGATCTCGTCGTCGGTCCCCGCCTGCTGGACGACCAGCCGGAAGACCTCCGGGTCGCCGCGCGGGTCGGAGGCGATCCGCAGGAGGTGGTCCCGCTTGCCGGCGGGAGGGGGGGCCGGGCCCGCCTCGGGCAGCGTTTCCGCGGGCTCGTCGGCCATCAGCGGTTTTCCCCGGGCGCGGCCGCCAGCGCCAGCAGGGCGGCCGCCACGGCTTCGGCCTCATCATCCTGCACGGTGCGGCAGTCGATGAGCACCCGATCGTCCTTGATGCGGACCAGGATGGGGGGCTCGTGGGCGCGCAGCCGGGCCTCCACCGCCGTCGCGGAGAGGCCGGACCGCTCCACGGCGAGGAGCGCCGTGGGGATCGCCTCCAGGGGCAACGCCCCGCCGCCCACCTCGGAGGTCCCGGGCTCCTGGGTCAGCTTGAGGCTGCGGCCGGCGGCGGGGGCAACCCGGTCCAGGATGCGGCGGGCCCGGGCGGCCACCGCCTCGGCCGGCTCCGCCAGCATGCGCAGGATGGGCACCTCCTGCCGGGCCACCTCCGGGTCCCGGTAGAGGCGCAGGGTGGCCTCCAGGGCGGCCAGGCACAGTTTGTCGATCCGCACGGCCCTGGCCAGCGGGTTGCGGCGGATCGCCTGCAGCAGGTCCCGCCGCCCCACCAGCAGGCCGGCCTGTGGCCCGCCCAGGAGCTTGTCGCCGCTGAAGCTCACCAGGTCCGCCCCGGCGCGCACGCTGTCGGCCACCACCGGCTCGCCGCGGAGGCCCAGCGCCCCGAAGTCCAGCAGCGCACCGCTGCCCACGTCCTCGAACACGGGGACGCCCCGCTCGCGCCCCAGGTGCGCCAGCTCGGTCGTGGACACCTCGGCCGTGAAGCCGAGGACGCGGAAGTTGCTGGGATGGACCTTGAGGAGCAGGGCCGTTTGCGGGCCGATGGCGGCCGCGTAGTCGGCGCGGGTCGTGCGGTTGGTGGTCCCCACCTCCCGCAGGAGCGCGCCGCCCTTCCGCATGATCTCGGGGATGCGGAAGGAATCCCCGATCTCCACCAGCTGCCCGCGCGACACCACCACCTCGCGCCCCTCGGCCAGGGTATTGATGGCCAGGAGCACGGCCGCCGCATTGTTGTTCACGGCCAGGGAGGCCTCGGCCCCCGTAAGCTGGCAGAGCAGGGCCTCCACGTGGGCCTGGCGGGAGCCGCGGGCGCCGGAGGGCAGATCGTACTCCAGGTTGGTGTAGCCCCCGGCCGTCTCCCTTGCCAAGGCCAGGGCGCAAGGGGCGAGGGGCGCGCGCCCCAGGTTCGTGTGGAGCACCACACCCGTGGCGTTCACCACGCGGGTGAGGCTGGGCCGCACCAGGCGGGCCGCGCGGGCTTGCGCGGCGGCGAGCAGGGCCGGGGCGGCCAGGGCCTCGGACGAGGGGGGGCAGCCGGACAGGATGGCGCGGCGGGCCTCTTCCAGCACCTCGCGCGCGGCCGCCACCTGCGCCCAGCGGGGGGCGGCGCCGGCGGGCGGCTCGCCCGCGGGCGGGCGCAGCAGTTCGTCCACCGATGGGAGGGCTCGCAACAGCGACTGGATCGTGGAATCCGCCATGGCCTGCTGCCCTGCGTCCTTTGCCGCGGGATGCATTCCGGCGCGGCGCACCACACGTTACCCTAACACAGCTGCCAGGGGCATTCAATTCGGCAATGCCCCCCCATTGCGGAATGCGGATTGGGCGGGCCGGTAGGCCGCAGGGCCACCCCTGCGGGGACGTCGGCGGCGGGAAATTGTCCGAGCGCGCCAACGCCCCACCCGTTCGCCCAGGCTGCGCAAAAAGGTCCAGGTGCAAGGCGGCGGGCGATGCGCCGAGTGAGGCGTACTCCGGGTATGCCGCAGCGAGCGCGCGAGCGGGCCAACGCCGCAGATGGGCCTTTTTTAGCAGCCTGGAGCAGACCAGTCCCTGGCGCGCTCGGGCCGGCATGGCCCGGATGGGTGCGCGCGGGGCGCCGCGGGCGCGGGAGGGGCGGGGGTGCCTAGAAGCGGGGCTCCCGGGACATGGAGGAGCGCCGGGCCTGGTAGCAGGTCTTGCAGTACACCGGCTTGTCCATGATCGGCTTGAAGGGCACGGTGGTGGGCTGGCCGCACGACGAGCAGGTGACGGGGTACTCCTCCCGGGCGCCCCCCGAACCGTAGCCCCCCATGCGGTCCGAAGACCCCATCCCGCCCCCGCCCTTCTTCATGGCCTTGCAGGGCTTGCAGCGCTTGGGTTCGTTGGTGAAACCCTTCTGGGCGTAGAATTCCTGCTCGCCCGCGGTCCAGACGAAGGGCTTTCCGCAATCCACGCAGGTGATCGACCGGTCCTGATACGGCATCGAGATTCTCCCATTAAATGATCGGATCGTTGAGTGACCGCGCGCCCCGTCCCGGGGCCCCCTGTCTGCGCCCGATAGCCACCTCCTTCGGGGGGGTCCGCGGCGGCCGCCGACCGCAGCCGCCCCCCTTCGAAACTACTCAGCCAGCCCGTGGTGGGGGAAGATGAGCCGCCGCACGCGGGCCACTTGGTCGCGCGCAAAGGCCCACGCCGTCTCCTTGGCCGGCCCCGGCGCCGGCTGCGGCTCGTCCAGAAGCCCGTCGGCCCGCAGCCCCAGGGGCCGGCAGGCCTCTCGATAGGCCTCCGGCACGCCGGGCGGCGGCTCCATGCCGTTCATGATGGCCCAAGCCAGGGTCCACGCGCGGGGCACGTTGGCCACGTCGTACCCGCCTCCCCCCAGGGCGATCCACGGCCGGCCCATGGCCCGGAATGCCCGCACGGCGTGGGCGAACCCGCGCGTGGTGAGGGAGAGGTTGGCCAGGGGGTCCGTCCGGTGCGTGTCCGCCCCCAGTTGCGTCACCAGGATGTCCGGTGCGAAGGCGGCCAGCACCGGCGGGACCACCTGGTCGAAGGCCCAGGTGAAGATCTCGTCGTCGGTGTCTGGGGCGAGAGGGACGTTCACGGAGAACCCCTGGCCCTTTCCCTTCCCCGCCTCCTCCACGAAGCCGGTGCCCGGAAAGAGGGAGAGGCCGCTCTCGTGCAGCGAGATGGTGAGCGCCCGGTCCGTATCGTAGAAGGCCCACTGCACGCCGTCCCCGTGATGCACGTCGATGTCCACGTAGGCCACCCGCAGCCCCCGGTCCACCAGGTGGGCGATGATCACCGCCGGGTCGTCCACATAGCAGAAGCCGGAGGCCTTGGCCCGATGGGCGTGGTGCAGGCCGCCGGCGATGCTGAAGGCCACGTCGGCCCGGCCCGTGGCCACCAGCTCCATGGCCTGGAGCGACGCCCCCGCGACCAGGGCGGACCATGCGTAGACCCCCGGGAAGATGGGGTTGTCCGCGGTGCCCAGCCCGTAGCGGAACAGGTCGCCTCCGGCCTCGCCGCCGTCCACCTGGCGGAGGGTCTCCAGATACCCCCGGTCGTGGAAGGCGAGCATCTCGTCCAGGCCGGCGGGGCGGCTTTCCACGACGCACGTGGTGGGGAGGTCCAGGAGGCCGTGGGCGCGGATGAGGTCGTGGGTGAGGCGGAGGCGGACGTTGCGCAGGGGATGGTTCGGGCCGTAGTCGAAGCGCGCGTAGTCGGCCGTGTAGATGAAGGCGGTACGGGGCGGGGAGTTCATGCGGGGGCCTGGGCGATCGCCGTGTCCTCAGGGCGGGGGGCCATGGTCACCCCTGCCGGGCGGGGGGCGACTCGCCGGGGCGCCGGTATGTCCCGGAGCGCCCTCCCGCCTTGTACACCAGCCGGATGTCTTCCACCACCATCTGCTTGTCCACCGACTTGCACATGTCGTAGATGGTCAGGGCGGCGGCGGCCACGGCCGTGAGGGCTTCCATCTCGGCCCCCGTCTGCCCCGCCGTCTTCACGCGGGACTCGATGGCGATCCCCACCGCGGGATGGAGGCGCTCCTGGAAGGACACCTCGGCGGCCGTGATGAGGAGGGGGTGGCAGAGGGGGATCAGGGTGTGCACCTGCTTGGCGGCCAGGATGCCGGCCACCCGGGCCGCGGCCAGTACGTCGCCTTTGGGAAGTTGACCTTCGTGGACGAGGTCGAGGGTTTCTTTGCGGAGGCTCACGAAGCCCCGGGCCACGGCTTCGCGGCGCGTCACCGGCTTGGCGGTGACATCCACCATGCGGGCGCGGCCTTGGGCATCAAGATGCGTGAGCCTTCTCATTCTGGATCTGATACTGCCGCATGATGGAGTACATCTCGTCCTTGATCCTGAGCTTCAGCTTCTGGAGTTCCTTGCGCTTCCGGTCCTGCTCGGAGGTGAGGTAGTAGATGCGGTCGAACTCGCCAATCTTCTGGTCGAACTCCCGGTGCTTCTCGGCTAAACGGCGGAAATCGGGGTTTTCCTCCCTCAGCCGAGCGAACAGCTGTGCCTCCGTTTCATTCACGGGTGACCTCCTTTCTCGGACCATGAGGACAAAGGAGACGGGGGCGCCCACTGGGACCAATCCGCGGATAGACGAGTGAACAGGGGGTGTGATGGAACCCGACGAGCGAGACTCTTGGCTGGATGATGTGTGCGGCCAGCAACGCTCTTAACCGAGGAGAATTCGTCAACATATAGACGATACTCGCCCCGGCACCCCCCGTCAAGGAAAAAAACAGCGCGGCGGCGGCGCTCGCGGGCGGGCGGGGGCTAGCGGCGGAGGAGGTGGACGGCGGAGGCCTTGAAGGTGGCCACCACGGGGTCGCCGGGGGCGAGGGCCAGGTCTTCCCGCGACTGGCGGGTGATGAGGGCCGTGAGCGTGACGGGGCCATCCACCTGGACGCGCACCTGGGGGCCCAGGGCCGTGAGGCGGGCCACGCGGCCGGCGATGCGGTTGCGGGCCGTGGTGGGCGGCGGCGGGCCCGCGTGCCGGGCCAGCGTCACGTCCTCGGGGCGGAGGCAGACCAGCACGGGGGCGCCCACGGGCGCATCCCCGATGGCCTCCACGACGGCCTCCCCCGCCCCGCCCACCTCGACCTGGGCCAGGCCATCGCGCCGGCCGGCCACACGCCCCGGCAGGATCGTCTCGATGCCCATGAAGCGGGCCACCTCCTCGCTGGCCGGGGCGGCGAAGACCACCTCGGGCCGGTCCAGTTGGGCGATGCGGCCGCCCATCAGGACGGCGATCCGGTCGCCCAGGCGGAGGGCCTCCTGGCGGTCCTGCGTCACGAAGACCGTCGTGGTGCCCCCTTCGCGGAGGATGCGCTCCAGGTCGGCGATGAGCCCCTCCCGCGTGGGCGGGTCCAGGCTGCTGAAGGGCTCGTCCAGGAACAGGATCTCCGGGTCCAGGACCAGGGCGCGGGCCAGGCTCACGCGCTGGGCCTCGCCGCCGGAGAGGCTGCGCGCCGGCCGGGAGGCCAGGTGGGCGATGCCCAGGCGGTCCAGCCAGGCCCGCACGCGCTCGTGCGCGCCGGCCGCCGGGCGGGCGTGTCGTCGCAGGCGCAGGCCCAGGGCCACGTTGGCCGCCACGCTGGCGTCGCACAGGAGGGGGTCCTGGAAAGCCGCGGCCATGCGCCGGCGCCAGCGCAGCGTGGAACCGCCGGGGACCACGGTTTTCCCCCCCAGGCGGAGGGTGCCCTGCGCCGGCCGTTCCAGCAGGCCGAGGACGCGCAGGAGGGTGGACTTGCCGGCGCCGTTGGGCCCCACCACGGCCAGGATCTCCCCGGGGCCCACGGCGAGTGACGGCACGTCGAGCACGACCGTCTCGCCGCGGCGCACCACCAACCCCTCGGCGGCCAGCACCGGGGCGTGGCCTTCCCCTTCCCCGTTCAACCCGCTCCCCCTCCGCTCCGGCCGTCCGCTCCATCCGTCATGATCCGATCCCGCGGCTCGAATCCGGGCGGCTTCCCTCCGAGTCCAGCGGGAACGGGAACGGGTACGGGAACGGGAACGATCCGCCGGCTGGGGACTCTCGTCGGCGAGCTTGCTGCGCCACGCGCATCAGGCGGGCAGGACATGGATCGAGCCCCGGTGGATCGAGACCTCCCAGTGCCGGTCGAGGTCGATCCGGAGGATCTCGTAGACCAGCCGGGGCACCTCCACCTCCAGGTCGTAGTCTCCCTGCGCGGGGGTGCCCGGCTCGTCCAGCCGGATCATCAGGGTCCACGTGGTCCCGAAGTCCGCCTCGCGGACGACCCGGCCGCTCAGGACGTTCGTGTGGTGCTCGGGGTCAAGGGGCGCGCCGTCCTTCCGCACCAGGCGCACGTACTCCGGCCGGATGAAGAACGCGATGGGGCTCCCCGGCGGGGGCAGGTACACGTGCGTGGGGGAGTTCAGGGCCTCCAGCGCCTGGCCGCGCCAGCGGAAGCGGATCCGATCGGCCATGGCCTGCACCACCTCCCCGTGCAGGAGGTTCCGGATCCCCAGGATCTGCGCCACCGCCTCCGAGGCGGGCCGCCACAGGAGGTCCTCGCGCGGGGCCTCCTGGATGACCCGGCCCCGGTCGTACACGATCACGCGGTCCGCCAGGCGGTAGGCCTCGGTGAAATCGTGCGTCACCACCACGGCGGCGGTCCCCCAGTCGTTCAGGATGGCCCGCAGCTCGTCGCGGAGGGCGCGGCGCAGCGGCGCGTCCAGCGCCGAGAGGGGCTCGTCCAGCAGCAAGAGGGCGGGATCGATGGCCAGGGCCCGCCCCAGCGCCACGCGCTGCCGCTGCCCGCCCGAGAGCTGGCGCGGGGTGCGGCGCTCCAGCCCGCCGAGGCCCAGGCGCTCGATCACCTCGGCGGCCCGCCGCTCCCGCTCGGGCCGGGGGCGATGGCGGAGGCCGAAGGCCACGTTCTCGGCCACGCTGAGGTGGGGGAACAGCGCGTAGCCCTGGAACACGTAGCCCACCCGCCGACGCTGGGGCGGCAGGTGCACGCCGGCCGCCGCGTCGAAGAGGACCTGCCCGCCCACCACGATGCGGCCCGCGTCGGGGCGGATGAGGCCGGCCAGGCACTGCAGCGTCAGCGTCTTGCCGGCGCCGGAGGGGCCGAAGAGCACGGCCACCCCGTCCCCGGCGGTCCAGGCCACGTCCAGGCTGAAGCCGGGAAGGCGCTTGGCGATGGCCACATCCAGGCGGCTGCTCATGGCGCGCGCATCCCCAGCCGATCCGCCAGGACCAGCACCACGCAGGAGAGGGCCGTGAGGACCGCCGCCAGCACTAGCGCCTCGGAGGTTTCGCCCGTCTGGACGGCCGTGTAGATGGCCAGGGGCACGGTGGTGGTGCGTCCCGGGATGTTGCCGGCGAGCATGAGGGTGGCCCCGAACTCGCCCAGCGCCCGCGCGAAGGCCAACACCAGCCCGGCCAAGATACCCCGGCGCGCCAGCGGCAGCGTGACCTCCAGGGCCGCGCGCCACTCGGGGCGCCCCAGGGTGAAGGCCGCCCGCTCCAGGTCGCGGTCCACGGATTCGATGGCCGCGCGCGCGGTCCGCACCAGCAGCGGGAGCGCCATCACGATGGCGGCGATCACCGCGGCATACCAGGTGAACGCCACGCTCCACCCGGTGATCGCGTAGAGCGGCGCGCCCAGCCAGCCGCGGCGCCCGAGGACGACGATCAGGTAGTAGCCGGTGACGGTGGGCGGCAGGACCAGCGGGAGCGTCACCAGGAGGTCCACAAGCGCCCGGCCGGCGAAGCGGCGCCGGGCCAGCAGGTAGGCCAGGGGCACGCCCACGATGGCGTTGACGGCGGTGGCCGCCACCGCCACGCGCGCGGAGAGGCCGATGGCGCTGAGGGTTTCGGCGCTCACCGCGCCGTTCCCCCCGGCGGCTGGAATCCCAGCCGCGCCAGCACGGCCTGTCCCTCGGGCCCGGCGAGCAGATCGACGAAGGCCCCGGCCAGCCGGGGCTGCCGGGAGGCGGCGACGACCGCCGCGGGGTAGAGGACCGGGCGGTAGGAATCCTGCGGCGGCCGAAAGGCTTCCTTCACCCGGGCGGCGCGCACGGCGGCATCGGTGGTGTACACGAAGCCGGCATCCACCTCGCCGCGGGCCACGTACTCGAGGGCCTGGCGGACGTTCTCGGCGAAGACCAGCTTGGGCCGGAGGGCCTCCCACAGCCCGAGCGCCCGGAGGCTCTCCTCGGCATATTGGCCCACGGGGACGGTCTTCGGGTTCCCCAGCACGACCCGGCGGACCTGCGGGCGCAGCAGGTCTGCGGGCGCGGACAGGTCGAGCCGCGCATCGGCCGGCACCACCACCGCGAGCACGTTCCGCGCGAAGACGCGGCGGGTCCCGGCGACGATGAGCCCCAGTTTCTCCAGCGCATCCATCTGGGCCTGCCCGGCGGAGATGAACAGGTCGATGGGGGCGCCGGCCTCGATCTGCTTCTGTAGATCACCCGATGCCCCGAAGTTGTAGTGGAGGGTCACCCCCGGCCGCGTCCGGGTGAAGGCCCGCCCCACCGCCTCAACGGCCTCCTTCATGCTGATGGCGACGGAGAGTGTGAGCTCCTGGCCCCGGGCCGCCGGGGCGCCCGGCAGGAGCATGCCCAGGGCGAGGAGGAGGGGAAGAAGGGCCCGCCGGGCCGCGACGTGATGGGGGGTACCTCTGCGCATCCTGATTATACTTACCACAACCCCGGACCCGCGTGAAACACGAGGCGCCCGGCCGCCGATCGGCATCCGACCTGCCTCCCTCATCAGGGCCGCGCCATCAGGTGCGCGGCCGTCGTTGCTGGATCCAGGTGAGGGCCCAGTTCACCAGGAAGGTGAGCAGCAGGAGGATGGCGCTGAGGGCGATGGCCACGTCGAAGTTGCCCTTGCCGGTCTCCAGGACGGTGGCCGTGGTGAGGACGCGCGTCTCGCCCTTGATGTTGCCGCCCACCATGAGGGAGGCGCCCACCTCGGAGATGACGGCGCCGAACCCGGCCATGACGGCCGCCAGGAGGGGCAGGCGCGCCTCGCGCAGCAGCAGGAGCGTGGCCTGGATCCGGGAGGCGCCCAGCCCCAGGAGCTGCAGGCGCAGCATCGGGTTGAGTTGCTGCAGGGCGGCCAGGGTGAGGCCGGCCACGATGGGGGCCGCCAGGCAGACCTGGGCGATGACCATGGCGGTGGGCGTGTAGAGGAGCTCCAGCAACCCCAGGGGGCCGCTCCGCCACAGGACCATGCTGACGATGAGGCCCACCACCACCGGCGGGAGGCCCATCCCCGTGTTCACGAGGGCCACGGCTAGACGCCGGCCGGGAAACGAGGTGAGGGCCAGCACGGCCCCCGCGGGGATGCCCAGCACCAGGCTGATGGCGGTAGCCGTGAGGGAGATCCGCAAGGAGAGGGCCGTGATCTGGAGGACCTCTCGATCCCCGGACGCGATGAGCCAGGCGGCCTGCTGCAGCCCTTGCCAGATCAGGTCCATCGATGCCTCGCCGGTGGTCGGGCCGTCCGCCGCCGCGGGGAGGCGGGAGTCAATCTTTGGCGACCAGGACGTCCGACGCCTTGATCACGGCATAGGCCGCGTCTCCCTCGGCCAGCCGCAGGTCGTCAACCGCCTCGTTGGTGATGGACGCCGTGATCACCATGCCGCCCGCCGCCTCGATCTTGACGTGGGCCGTGGTGGCGCCTCGCTGCACACTCACGACGCGACCCTTGAAGATGTTCCTCGCACTGATGCGCATGTTCCCCTCCCTCGCCTCCCCGACGGGAGGATGTCAACCGCCGGGCACCTAGAGATCTTCCTCCCGCATGCCTGCGATGGGGACGAAGAGCGGCCGGCCGAACTTCTCGACGCCGAACGTCTTGATCGCCGCCTGGATCTCCGGCGACACCATGAAATCCGCGAAGGCCTTCCCCCCGGCGACGTTGACCTTAGGCCCGTTGGCCGGGTTGACCTCCATCACGGAATAGATGTTCAGCAGCGGCTTGTCGCCCTCCAGCGCGACGGCGAGCTGGAGGCGCTTCTGGAAGGCCAGATAGGTGGCCCTGTCGGTGAGGGTGTAGGCGTTCCGATCGTTGGCGATGGTGAGCGTGGCCCCCATCCCCTGGCCGGACTCGATGTACCAGGCCCCCTTGGGCTCGATGCCCGCCAGCTTCCAGAGGGCCTTCTCGAGGTTGTGGGTGCCGGAATTGTCCCCCCGCGAGACAAACCGCGCCCCGCCGCCCGCGATCAGCTTCATCGCCTCGGCGGCCTTCTTGGTCGCCCGCACCCTGGCCGGGTCCTCCGGCGGGCCCACGATCACGAAGTCGTTGTACATCACCAGCCGCCGGTTCAGCATCTTCCCCTCGGCCACGTACTTCTTCTCGAGCGTGGGGGCGTGAGCCAGGGTGACGTCGGCCTCGCCCCTGGCCGCCAGCGCCAACGCCTGCCCGGTGCCGACCGAGATGGTCTTCACGCTGAGCCCCGTCTTCCGCTCGAACATCGGCACCAGCACGTCCAGCAGCCCCGAGTCCTGGGTGCTCGTGGTCGTCGAAAGGATGACCACGGACGATTGCGCGGCGCCCGCGACGGCGCCCAGGCCCAGGATGACCAGGGCCGTGCCCGCCAGTACACGCGCCAGGGCGCCGCGGATGGATCGCTTCCAGCACGGATGCCTTGTCATGGCGGCCGATCCTTTCCTAACAGGCTGCTGAAAAAGGCCCACCACTGCATTGCGGAATGCGGATTGCGGAATCCGCGCGCCGCCTTGCATCTGGACCTTTGTGAGCAGCCTGCGGTGAAGGAAGTTCTTCAGCATCCAGCTAAGAGGTTCAACGGCCTCGACATGCCCACAACGACCGCCGGGCACAGGCCGTCACCGGGCGGTCCGGACGCGGGTCCGTCAGCACGAGTTCCTCGGGGCGGCCTTCAGCTCGTCCAGCCCGGCGAAGACCACGAAGGCCCGGTCGCCGACGCGGCCGGCGGGCACCAGCACGGGCGCCTGGGGGCGCGGGCCATGGGCGCTCGCATCAGTCTTGAAGCTCAAGTCGTACTCCGGGAAGCGCCGCGCCAATCCGTCCCGGAACGTGACCTCGTATTCCCCCCGGCAGTATCCGATCCCCGTCACCTGCTGGCTCGGCGGGGCCAGCTTGAGGTCCGTGGGCGTGGCCAGCTGGGCTGCCGCCGCGGCGGGCATGAGCAGGGCCACGCCGGTCGCCAGCCCGCGCATCGTGCCTCCGCCTGACCAGGCCCGGCGGGCCCGGAGGCCGAGCCTACCCCGACGGATGCCGCCGGCGCCAGGACTCTGCGTTGGGGAAGAAGAGCGGCT
>DASPOZ010000038.1:0-4945 GCA_035625755.1 Candidatus Sulfotelmatobacter sp. | reverse complement strand
GCCATCGGCCAGGCCCATGGCCATCTCCACGTTCTGTTCCACGAGGAGCGTCGTGATCTGCCTCTCCCGCAGGCCACGGATGCTGGCGGCCACCTCGCCGACGGCACGGGCGGCCAGGCCCGCGGACGGCTCATCCAAGAGGAGCACCCGGGGGCCACCCATGAGCGCGCGGCCGATGGCCAGCATCTGCTGCTCCCCGCCCGAGAGCGTGCCCGCGAACTGCCGCCGGCGCTCCTGCAGGCGGGGGAAGAGCGCGTACACGTCGGCGAGGCGCCGCTCGATCTCGGGCCGATCCCGGCAGGTGTGCGCCCCCACCAGCAGGTTCTCCAGCACCGTCATCTCCGGGAACGGCCGGCGCCCTTCGGGCGAGGCCCCCATCCCCCGCCGTGCGATCCGGTGGCTGGGTTCGCCCGCGACCTCCTCGCCGCCCAGGCGGATGGAGCCTTGCGTTGGGCGCACCAGCCCCAAGATGGCCTTCAGCAAGGTGGACTTGCCCGCCCCGTTGGGCCCGATGACGGCCGCCACCTGCCCCGCCGGCACGGCCACCGAGACGCCGTCCAGCGCCAGGGCCCTCCCGTAATGGACCACGAGATCGCGCACCTCAAGCATGGCAGCAACCACGTTTGTGGTTTGTGGTTTGTGGTTTGTCGTTTGTCGTTGGGCACCGCACCCGTACCGTTCGGCCCGCCTTAGTCTTTGAACCACAGACCACAAACGACGAACGACAAACGATTAGGTTGTGCCCAGGTAGGCGGCCAGCACGCGCGGATCGCGCACGACGCCTTCGGGCGGCCCCTGGGCGATCACGCAGCCGTAGTCCAGCACCACCACCCGCTGCACCAGCGCCATCAGCTCGCGCAGTTTGTGCTCGACGATGAGCAGGGTCATCCCTTCCCCGTGGAGGCGCCGCAGCAGCGCCGAGAGGCCCGGAATCTCCGCCGGGCCGAGGCCGGCGAAGGGCTCGTCCAGCAGCAGGAGCGACGGGCGCGCCGCCAGGGCGCGGGCCACCTCGAGCCGCTTGAGTTCCCCCTGCGAGAGCGTGCCCGCCGCCTCGTTGGCCTTGCCCCCCAGCCCCACCAGGGCGAGCACCGCCTCGGTCGCCGTCCGGTCGCGGTCCGTCGGCGCGCCGCCCGCGGGGCGAACCACCTCCAGGTGGGCCGCCACCGAGAGCCGGCGGAACGGCCTCGGGACCTGGAACGTGCGCGCCAGCCCTTTCGCCACCACCCGGTTCGGCGAGAGCCCGGCGATCTGCTCGCCGCGCAGGCGGACGGAGCCGGCATCCGCGGCCACGAAGCCGCTGACCACGTTGTAGAGGGTGGTCTTGCCGGCGCCGTTGGGGCCCATGATCCCCACGGCCTCGCCCGCCTCCACCTGCAGACTCACACCGTCCAGGGCGGTCACGCCCCGGAAGCGCTTCGTGAGGCCATTCACCTCGAGCAGCGCCACGACCCTCCCTCTCCCCCGCCCGCCAGCGCAGAATAGCAAGCCCAGCCCCCCACCATCACGCACTCGCCTTCACCGCGGTGGCCTGCACCTCCGTGCGGCGGGCCGCCAGGGCCCCCATGATGCCGTCCGGGAGGAACAGCACGGCCGCCAGCAGGATCGCGGCGTACAGGATCCCGCGGGCATGCTCCACGCCCCGCAGCGATTCGCCCGCCAGCGTGAGCCCGTACGCCCCCAGGGCCGGGCCGATGATGGTTCCCATGCCCCCCACGGCCCCCATGGCGATGATGGCGAAGGAGACGTCTAGGGAGAACGCCACCGGGGCCACGGCCCCCAGCGCGTGGGCGTACAGCCCGCCGCCCACGCCGGCGAAGGCGGCACAGAGGACGAATGCGGCCAGCTTGTAGCGGACGATGGCCACCCCCGCTGCCTGGGCGGCCACATCGTCCTCGCGGATGGCCAGCAGGGTGAGGCCCAGCCGGCCCCGCCCCAGCCGGTGGAGGATCAACACGGTGCCCAGGGCGTAGGCCAGGGTGATGTAGAAGAGGCCGAGCCGCCCCGCGAAGGGCTCCAGGGTGATCCCGTACTCGCCGCCGGTGATGCCGCGGAAGGTGAAGACGAGCCGCTCCAGGATCAGCGGGGCCACCAGCGTGACCAGCGACAGGTAGGCATGGCGGAGGCGCAGGCACGGCAGCCCGATGAGGAGGGCGAGCCCGGCCGCCACCAGCGCCGCGGCGGCCAGGCCCAGCACGGCGGGAAGACGGCCGGCCAGGAACCCCGCCGCGTACGCGCCGGCCCCAACGAAGAGGGCCTGGCCGAAGTTGAACTGGCCCGCGTAGCCCGCCAGGATGTCCCAGCTGGCGGCGAAGCCCACGTAGAGGTTGGCCAGGATGAGGATCAGCAGGACGTAGGGATTCCCCAGGGCCAGGGGCGCCAGCGCCAGCAGCGCCGCGGCGGCCACCACCCCGGCCTCGGCCCTCACGCCGCCACGCCCTTGCCGAACAGGCCCTGCGGCCGCCAGGTGAGGGCCGCGATCATCACCACGAACGTCGCCGCGTCCCGGAGCTGGGGGGCCACGTAGAACGCGGTCGCCACCTCCACGAACGCGATCAGGAAGGCCGCGGCCACGGTGCCGCCGATGCTCCCCATCCCCCCCAGCACCACGATGGCGAAGGCGGTGAGGAGGGGGGACCATCCCATGTCCGGCGCCACCGTGAGGAAGGGGGCCACCAGGGCCCCCGCCACGGCCGCCAGCGCCGCCGAGAGGCCCATGGCCAGCAGGTAGGTGCCCTCCACGTGGATGCCGGAGAGGGCCGCCACCTCGGGGTCCTGCGCCACGGCCCGCAGGGCCCGCCCCGCCCGCGTGCGGCCCAGGAAGAGCCACACCGCCCCCATGGCGATGAGCGCCGTGGCCACCGTGGCGAGCTGCTGGTAGGTCACCACCACGCCGCCCACGAGCGCCTCGCCCTGCAGCACCGAGGGCACGTAGCGCGCCTCCGGCCCGAAGACCCAGAAGGCGATCTCTTGCAGCAGGATGGCCGTGGCGGCCGACGCCACCAGCACCCGGGTGTGCGACCCCCGCATCGGCTGCACCACGCCCCGGTAGAAGGCCATGCCGTAGCCGCCCACCAGCGCCAGGGCGGCCAGGGCGGCCAGGGCGAAGGGCCAATGCAGCGTGGCGATGGCGATGTAGATGAGGTAGGACGACGCCATGTAGAGGGCGCCGTGGCACAGGTTCAGGATGCGGGCCACGCCGTAGATGATGGAGAAGCCCAGCGCCAGGACCGCGTAGATGGCCCCCCACACGACCCCGAACACGAGAATGTCGGCCAGCATGATTTCAGGCTGTCAGGGCCAAAGCGTTCGACTGTTCGGCAGTTCGGCCGTTCACGAACGAAGGAGGGGAAGAACCGAGGATGGGTTGACCGGCCGTCTCCCGGCGCTCCCCTACGAACGGTCGAACGGCCGAACTGTCGAACGCCTATTTCCGCGTCAGCGCCCGCGGGGCACCCAGGCGGGCCACAGCATCTCGCCGGCCCGATACTGCTCGGGCCACACCGGCACCAGCTTGCCGTTCTGCCACTGCATGAAGAGGGCGGGGATGTGGCCCGGGCCCGAGTATGGCTCGTGGCGGTCCCGGAACTGGTAGCGGCCACCCACGCCGACCCAGTCGGTCTCCTCCAGCGCCTTCACCAGCCTGTCCGGGTCCAGCGAGCCGACCTTCTTGATGGCCTCGGCCAGGATGTACACGCCGTCGTAGGTCGCGTAGTTGGTGTAGGTCGCGGGGATGTGCCCGTACTTGGCGTGGTACTTGTCCCAGTAGGCGATCGTCTTGGGCGTCAGGGCCACGCGCACCCGGTTGTTGTAGAACATGATGCCGTTGGCCTTCCCCTCGGTCTGCTGCCAGAACAATTCGCTCCCCGCGGGGACGTTGGTGCCGGTCACCAGCGCCGGGATCTTCCGGTCCGTCCACTGGCGGGCGAAGGTGATGCCGGCGTCCCGGCCGGCGAAGAGGGTGAAGATCGCCTGCGCCCCGGAGGCCCGGACCTTGGAAAGCTCCACCGAGAGGTCCTTGGCCTCCGGCGCCGGCCGCTCCACGGCCACGACGGCCCCGGAGAACTCCCTCTTCATGGTCTCCAGCACCGGGTCCGCCCAGGTGGCCGCCTCGGCCATCACGGCGATCTTGGTGAACCCGGTAGCCTTGAGGAGGTCCTTCATCTGGGCCACGTAGGCCACGGCGAGGTCGTTGGAGTTGTGGTAGGTGCGGAAGTAGTACTTGTACTTGGCGGGCTCTTTGAGGACCCGGTCCGTCAGGGCGGGGGACGCCGTGCCGGTGGCGATGAAGATCTTCTTCTGTTCGGCAGCGACGGGCTGCACCGCCAGGCCCACCTCGGTGCGCTGGCTGCCCATGAGGAAGTCCACCTTATCCACGAAGAGGAGCCGCTCGGCCGCCGTCTTGCCCTTCTCCGGCGTGTCCTCATCGTCCAGGAAGGTGGCCTCCAGCTTCCGGCCCAGCACCCCGCCGGCCCCGTTGATCTCGTCGATGGCCAGCCTGGCCGCCTCCTCGATGTCCACCCCCGTGGGCTTCTTGAGCGGCCCGAAGAACCCCAGCTTGATGGGCGCCTCGCCCGCCCCCGCCTGCCCCGCCTCCAGGAGGAGCAGGACGCCGCCGAGGACGGCCCACCACCCAGGGAAGCGCCTCCCGAGCCCCATGACTTCCCCCCCTCCCTTCCGCGAAGGTGCGACGGCAGCCCCCGGTTGCTGAAAAACCCGCTTTTCCGCAGGCTGCTCAAAAAGGTCCAGATGCAAGGCGGCGCGCGTATTCCGCAATCCGCATGCCGCAATCCGCACTGCAGTGGTCGGCCTTTTTCAGCAGCCTGCCAGCAGCCGGTTTCCCGCAGGCTGCTCAAAAAGGTCCAGATGCAAGGCGGCGCGCGACGGGCCGAATGAGGCGTACGCCGGGTACGCCGCAGTGAGTGCCCGAGCGCGCCAACGCCGCAGA
>DASPOZ010000037.1:0-12884 GCA_035625755.1 Candidatus Sulfotelmatobacter sp. | reverse complement strand
TCTATCTCATGTACGAGGCGAGCATCTGGGTGGTGCGGCTCCTGGGCCGCCGGGGGCCGACGGGCTCGCCCGCGCCGGCGTGAGGGCGGGGGGTGGGGGTGGGTGCGGAGGGGGGCGCGAGTGTCCTGAGGCAGAGATTCGCACCATGAATTCTCCGTTCGTGCTGGGCGTGTCGAAGCACGAACGCCGCGGGATCTCGGCCTTCGACTGGCTCAGGGCAGGCCCTTCGACAAGCCGGTCCTGAGCGCAGTCGAAGGGCTCGGGGCGAACGCAAATCACGCAGCGAGCTTTTGCCTCAGGACATTAGCGTGCTGCTGTAAGGGGAACGCGTCATCGGCCGTGTGGGCCGCGCGCCACAGGTGCCGGAACGCCCAGCTTGCCGGCCTGGCTTGTCACCGGGTGACCCGCCGGCTATCCTGACCGCATGGTGCTCGCTCGCATCAACCTTCGGTGCCCACCCGTCCGCTCCCCCGGCCATGGCCCTCGAGCCCCCCGGCGCGCGGAGGCACTCTGGTGAGGGCCGCCCGTGTCGTGGCGTCCCTCATCGCCGTGGCGTGCCTGGGCGCGGCCGTGGCCTGGGCCGCCGTGGGGGACGGCCGCGTGCCCTTCGACCAGCTCTCGGTCGCCCAGCAGGAGCGTCTAAGGGAGGTGATGGACGGGGCCGCGTTCCACCGCACCGTGCTGGGCCTCACCTTCCGGAGCCACGAGCCCGTGTTCCTCTACCTGGTGGACCATCCGGACGTCGCCGCGGCGGCGGCGCGGGCCCTGGGGGTGGCCAAGTACCGGATCGAGCAGCGGCCCGACGGCACCTACTGGGGGGACGACGCTCGCGGCGCCAAGGGGACCGTGGAGGTGGTGTACGCCGACCCTCGCAAGCGTGTCCTGCACGCCCAGGGAACCTACGACACCAAGTGGCTTCCCACCATCTACGGGCGCATCGTGCTGATCTTGGAGTTCGAGCACGGCAACGGCCCCGACGGGCAGACCCGCGTCACCAACGACCTCACCGGATACCTCCGGGTGGACAATGCCTTCGTGGGCACCCTGGCCCGTCTGGTGGGTCCCATCGTGGGCGTCGCCGTGGATCGGAAGGTGGCCCGCACGTTCGGCGTGGCGGGCAAGGTGAGCGAACGCGCCTACGACGATCCGGCGGGGTTCCTCCAGGTGTTGCGCAACGCCCCGGACCTGGACCGGCGCCATCTCGCCGCCCTGGCCGCCCGGCTGGGGCACGCCGAAGGGAACCAACCGACGGCCCCAGCGGATTAGCGGGATGCTGAAAAACTCTCGGTTGCCCAGGCTGCTCAAAAAGGCCCATATGCAAGGCGGCGCGCGATGCGCCGAGTGAGGCGTACTGGCATGTACGCCGCAGCGAGCGCGCGAGCGTGCCAACGCCGCAGATGGGCCTTTTTCAGCAGCCTGCTTGCCCCGCGGGGCCCGGGTTGACGGCCCGCGCGGGGCGGTGGTAGGGTCCGCCCCATCGTGCGAGGGAGGGGGATCTCATGGCGCGCATCACCGGCGTGAACCACACCAGCTTCACCGTGAGCGATCTGGACAAGGCGGTGGCCTTCTTCCGGGACGTCCTGGGGGCCACGGTCCTCTCGGTCGCCGAGCGCCCCAAGGATTTCTCGGAACGGGTCACCGGCATCCCGGGCGCCCGGCTCTACATCGGTTACGTGGGGCTGGGGGGCCACAAGATCGAGCTCATCCAGTACCTGGAGGGCCGGGGCACGACCTTGGACGTGAGCACGAACAACGTGGGCAGCGGGCACATCTGCTTCGACGTGGACGACGCGCGCGCGCTCCAGCGGGCGCTGCAGGCCAAGGGCGTGCGGTTCGTGGCGGAGCCCATGGAGATCCCCATCGGCGCCAACAAGGGCGGGTTCGCCACCTACTTCAAGGGCCCCGACGGGATCACCATCGAGTTCATCCAGCCCCCCGCGCGCTGAGCCCCACGGCTGCCGGCCCGCCCGCGGCGACATCGCCACCCTTTCCCCCGTCCTCCCAGGGAGCCTCACGGTGAGCGTGATGGGTCGGGTCCGTTTCCGCCGGGACGCGGAGGGGCGGGCCATCGTCGAGGCCCCGCAGGAGGCGGCGGTGCTGGCGGAATTCCTGGAGACCGACGTCGGAGAAGAGCACGACTACTTCCTGGAGAAGCTGGACCAGGCCGAGGCCGGCGACGACGTGGGCATCAGCCTGAACGCCTGCTATTTCGAGGCGGATAGGACGGGGATCCGCATCGAGCATCTCCACCGGGAGGGGGAAGGGATGCGGTGCGCCCTGACCCTCGGCGAGGTCCGCTCCCTCCTGACCGCCTGGGCTGCCTTCATCCGCACTCCCTGAGACCGCCCCCGCTGTCCTCTTTCGCAGCCCCGTTCTGCGCGGGAACCCCGGGGCGTCCCTCCGGGGCACACCCGGCTTCGCCCCGACCCACCGCCTTTCCATCCCTCCCTGGGTGTGCCGGGTACGGCGCGCCGGGAACCGGAGATCGCCCGACGGAAGGCGCATCAGACCGGCGCGTTCAGCAGGCGTACCTCGCGCTGCGGATAGGGGATCTCGACCTGCAGGGTGCGGAACCGGTCTACGATGGCCCGGTAGATCTCGAAATGCACTTCCCAGAAATCCTCGGCCTTGCACCAGGGCCGCATGGTGATCTCGATCCCCGAATCACCCAGCTTGGTGATCCCCACCTGGGGCGAGCGCCCCTGGATGACGCGCGGGTTCGCGGCCAGCACCTCGTGCACGGTGCGAAGGGCCTTGTCCAGGTCCTCCCGGTACGCCACCTCCACGGTGAGGGGCACGCGGCGTTCGGCGCCGTAATTGAAGATGATCTCCCCCACGATCTTGCGGTTGGGCACGATGACGCGCGCATCCTCCAGCGTCCGCAGGACGGTCATGGACAGCTGGATGGCTTCCACCTGGCCCCGCGTGGACCCGATCTCGATGTACTCCCCGATCTTGAAGTACTTGGAGAACATGATGCTGATGCCGGCGGCGACGTTGCCCAGCACGCCCTGCAGGGCGAAGCCGCCGGCCACGCCCGCCACGCTGATGCCGGCCACCAGCGCCGTGACCTGCACGCCGAACTTATCGAGGCACACGACAGCCGTAAAGAGGATGACAAGCCCCTTGGTCACGCGCACCAGGAGGTGCCGCAGGTGCGCCTCGAGTTGGGTGCGCTGCAACGACTGGTCCACGAACCGCCCCACGAGCCGGGCGGCGACGAAGCCGATGAGGAGGATGATCACGGCGCCGAAGATCCGAAGCCCGTAGTCGATGCCGTGCTGGACCAGCTGCGTCTTGACGGTCCCGACCAAGTCGAACACTCCCTGGACTTCCTCGTTCATGGCGTTCACCTCCGTCCGGTGTTGAAGGGGGCGCGGGGATGGGGGGCAGGATACTCAAGGGGCGCCGAGGGCGTCAAGGCGCGGGCGCGACGACGCGTTTCCTTCCCCCGCACCACTCTACGGCCACCGGCCGGTAGCCGACCTGGCGGCCGGTGGCCGGATCGAGGCGAAAGCGGCCGAGGATGGTGGGGAACTCGGCCTCCAGGGCGGCCCGCCGGAGGGCGTGCTCGTCGAGCGCCCCCGCGCGCGCCGCGCACGCCGCCAGAGCCGTTCCCATGGCGTAGCTCAGCGCGGCGGGATACTCCGGCAAGCTGTCATGGACGCGGGCGTAGCGCGCGGCGAACCCCGCCCCGCCGGGATGGGCGTCCTGTTCGGCGGTGGTGGGCGGCTCCCAGTGGCTCGCTCCCAGCACGCCCTCGGCGGCCGGCCCCGCCGCCGCCCCGAATGCCCCCAGGCCGGCGGCCACGGCGGCGAGGACGCAACAGTCCGGCCCCAGGCGGTCCCGCCGCGCGGCGAGCCACACATCGTCCTCGAAGCGCCCCGCGCAGATGGCGGCCCGAGGGCGCCACGCCCGCACGGCGGCCAGCGCATCGGGCCGATCCGCCAATGGGAGCGTGAAAGGAAACGTGGCCACGTATTCCAGGCCGGCCTCCCGGGCCGCGGCGGCGGCCCCGGCGGCCACGTGGCATCCGAAGGTCCCCGCGGCGCCGTGGAGGATGGCGAGACGGTCCAGTCCGGGTTCCCGCTGACGGAGCAAGGCCGGAAGGGAGGCGAAGTACGCGGAGGCAGGCGCGATCCCCGTCACCACGGCCTGCGGCCCCGCCGCCGCCACGGCATCCGACGCGCCGCCATGGTTCCACAGCACACGATGGCGCGCCGCAACCAGGCGAACCGCACGGAGGGCCAGATCGCTGCCGTACGGGCCGAACAGAATGTCGGCGCCGTCCCGGTCCTGGAGGCGCGCCAGGTTCACCTCCAGGCCGGCGGCCCGGCTCCCGTCATCATGGATCACGACGCGGACGGCCCGCCGGGCCTCCGGCCCCAGCGGAAGCCCGCCCCACGCGTTGGCCTCCGCCGCCCAGAAGCGCAGCCCCGCCGCTGCCTGGCGCCCCTGGAGCGCATAGCGGCCCGTCAGCGAGAACGACGCCCCGACGGTGACCTCCCCCACCACCCCCCGCTCCTCCGCCCCTCCGCTCTCCGGCACATCGCCGCGTCCCCGCGTCGCCGCGTCTCTCCTCTGCCCCTCCGCGCAGGCTGCTCAAAAAGGTCCAGATGCAAGGCGGCGCGCGAAGGGCCGAGTGAGGCGTACTCCGGGTACGCCGCAGCGAGCGCCCAAGCGCGCCAACGCCGCAGATGGGCCTTTTTCAGCAGCCTGCTACCCGTGTCGCGGGGTGGCCGGGGCGAATCCCCGCCGCATCGTGTTCTCCGTGACGGTGCGCGGCTCCAGGAACTGGAGCAGGTAGTCGGGGCCGCCCGCCTTGGACCCGATGCCCGACATGCGGAACCCGCCGAAGGGCTGGCGCCCCACGCGGGCGCCGGTGATCTTGCGATTGATGTACAGGTTGCCCACGGCGAATTCGCGGCGGGCGCGCTCGATCCGGGACGGGCTGCGCGAGTAGATCCCGCCCGTGAGCGCGTAGGCGGTGCCGTTGGCCAGGGCCAGGGCCTCGTCGAAGTCCCGCGCCTCCATGACCGCCAGCACGGGCCCGAAGATCTCCTCCTGCGCCAGGGCGGACCGGGGCGGTACGTCCCTGAAGACGGCGGGGCCCACGAAAAAGCCGTCCCCCAGCCCGCTCGCGTCCACCTCCAGCGCCGCCCGCGCCACGCGCTTCCCCGCCGCGATGGCCCCCAGGACCCGGTCCCGCGCCTCCGCGTCGATGAGCGGCCCCACGAAGGTAGCGGGCGCCTCGGCCGGGCCCACCGCGAGGCTCCGGACGGCCTCCACCAGTCGCCGCAGGAAGGCCCCGGCGATGGGCGCCAGGACGATGGCCCGCGAACAGGCCGAACATTTCTGCCCCGCGTACCCGAAGGCCGAGGCCGCCGCGCCCCGCACCGCCTCGTCCAGGTCCGCGTCGTCGTCCACGATGATGGCGTTCTTCCCGCCCATCTCCAGGATCACCTTCTTGATGCCCCGCTGGCCCTCGCGGGTCAGGCCCGCCTCCTGCGCGATGCGCAGGCCCACGGCCCGCGATCCGGTGAAGGCGATGACGTCCACGTCGCGGTGGGCCACCAGGTGTGCCCCCACCTCCTCCCCGATCCCCGGCAGGTAGTGCAGGGCGCCGGGTGGCGCGCCCGCCTCCAGGAGGATCTCGTGGAGGTGCGCGGCCACCACCGGCGTCTGCTCGGCCGGCTTCATGATCGCGGCGTTGCCGGCCACCAGGGCCGCCACGGTCATCCCGGCCAGGATGGCCAGCGGGAAGTTCCACGGGGCGATCACCACGGCCACGCCGCGCGGCCGGTAGCCGTAGGCATTCACCTCGCCCCGCTCCCCGCCCAAGACCCGCGGCGCGTCCAGTTCCAGCATGGCGCGGCCGTAGTACTCGCAGTAGTCGATGGCCTCGGCCACGTCCGCGTCGGCCTCGCGCCACGGCTTGCCCGCCTCCAGCACCTCCCACGCGGCCAGCGTCACGCGCCGCTCCCGCAGGATCTCGGCCGCCCGGAAAAGGACGCGCGCCCGCGCCGCCGCAGGCGTGGCGGCCCACGCCGGCCAGGCGGCCCGCGCGGCGGCCACCGCCTGGTCCGCCTCGGCCACGCCCGCGCAACCGGCCACGCCCACCACCTCGCCGGGGCGGGAAGGGTTGGGCGAGGCGATCTCGCCCGCCGTCGCCACCCGCTCGCCCCCGATGACCAGCGGGTAGCGCTGCCCCATCCGGCGGCGCACCGCCGCGAGGGCGTCGCCCAAGGCCTGGCGGGCCTCCGCCCGGGTGAAGTCCAGGTCCGGCTCGTTCCGGAACACCGTCCCGCCGCCTTTCCCTCCCGAGGAAGGGGGCGGGGGTGAGGGTTCGGCCTGCGGCATCGGCGCGGGCGGGTGCGGGGGCCTGAGCAGTTCGTCCTCAGAGACGTGCTCGGTGAAGCTCTGGCGCAGGAACGAATCGTTGGAGGTGTTCTCCAGCAGACGCCGCACCAGGTAGCCCATCCCGGGGATCAGCTCGCCGAAGGGCGTGTACACCCGCACCCGCTGGCCCATCCCCACCAAGGCCTCCTTGATGGGATCGCCCATGCCGTACAGCATCTGGAACTCCACGCTCCGCTCGGGCAGGCCCAGGCGGCGCGCGGCGGCCTGCGCGAAGGCCAGGCTGCGCACGTTGTGGCTGCCCAGGGCCGGGCGGAGGTGCTCCGCCTGCTCCAAGAGGATGAGCAGGCACCGCTCGAAGCTGGCATCCGTCTCCCACTTCTCGGTGAAGACGGGCGTGGGCCAGCCGCGCTGCTCGGCCAGCGCCACCTCGGAGTCCCAGTAGGCGCCCTTCACGAGACGTACGCCCACGGGGGTCCCGCGCCGCCGCGCCCACCGGGCCAGGCCCTGCAGATCCCGCTCGCCTTCGCGCAGGTACGCCTGGAGGGCGATGCCGAACTCCCCGTAGTCGCGGAACTCCGGCTCCTCCAGGACCTCCTGCACGATTCGGAGGGTGAGGTCCTTCACGTCGTGGTGTTCCATGTCCACGGTCACGTGGGCCCCGGCCTGGCGGGCGGCCCGCAGGATGGGCCGCAGCCGCTCCTTGACGGCGGCGGCGGACCCGGCCGGATCGATGGGATCGCAGCGGGAGTAGAGGGCGGTGAGCTTCACGGAGACATTCACGCGGGGGAGGGGACCGCGCGGCGCCTCGTCGATGAGCGGCACCGGCGCCCAGGAGGCGGCGCGGGCCGCTAGGCCCTCCAGGAGGTCCAGGTAGCGTCGCTGGTAGGCCTGGGCCTCGGCCTCGCTGAGGGTGGCCTCCCCCAGGATGTCGAGCGTGAAGGCGAGCCGGCGCGCGCGCAGCCGGCCGATGGAGGCCGCCGTCTCGTCCAGCGTGGCGCCGGCCACGAAGCGCTCGGCCATTCGCGCCACCCCGCGCCGCACGGTCTGCGCCACCAGCCCGGCGGCGGGCGAGCGGGGCCCGGCGAGCTGGAGCCCCCACTGGGCCACGGCGGGGAGCAACCGCGGGTCCTCGAGGAAATACTCCCGGAGGTGGCGGGCGACCTGTTCGGGGGTGCTGAGGGCCGGCAGGACGTCGATGAAGCGGAACATCTGGACCCTGAGCGCCTCGTCGTGCATGCAGCGCTCGAGGATCCGCTCGTCCCACCAGTCCAGCGAGAGAACGGGAGGGGGCTGGACGCGCACGCGGCCGAAGATCTGGCGGCCGATGATCTGGGTGTCTCGCTCGATGGCCTGCAGGTCCCGCTGGTCCAGCCCCATCCTCGCCGAACCTCCTGCCCGATCCAGTCTAGTAAAGCGGACACCATCGCGCAACGCCCCCGGGAGCCCCGCCGGCTCAAAACAGCAACACCTCCCGGGGGGGGAGGCGTTGGGGGTGTTCTGGGCGACGGCGATTCGTGTATCACGCCAGGGCGGGCGACGCGCGCAGCGTCTTGCAGCGCGCGCAGCGGGCCACGCGCCAGCGCCCATCCTCCGTGAGTTCGGAGCGCAGGATGATCCAGTCGCTCAGCGGCATGCCCCCCGGGCCCGGGATGCCGGCGCACAGGTGTTCCACCTCGTCCGCCCGTTCGGGCTCCACCACGATCCGCCAGTCACGATCGAGTTTCAGCGCCAGCCGGATGTGTTCGGTTGCTTCCATGCCGCGCCTCCTTTCGTGAACCTACGGTATTGGGTGGCTGCCTCCGATCCTGCGTCCGCCCTTCGAAGGGTCGCGGTTTTCCTGGTTCACTCTATGTCACCGGCTGCTGGAACACAAGGGGGAAGTGGCCCCTCGCCTGGAGTGATGCTATAGTCGGTCGCCGGCATGAGCCCGGGCGCCCCGCCGGCGGCAGGTCCCCGCGCGGGCTAGCGGCCGGGCATCACCACGGCGCGGCGTTCGGCGCCCGAAAGGAACCGCACCATGGCAGACCGGGGCATCGAGAAGGGGTTGACGGAGTACGGCGACCGCGGGTTCAGCGCGTTCATCCGCCGGGCCTTCTGCAAGGGCCTGGGCCTCACGGACGCGGACCTGGAGAAGCCGGTGATCGGCGTATGCAACACCTGGAGCGAGCTGAACCCCTGCCACCGCCATTTCCGCGAGCTGGCCGATGCCGTGAAGCGGGGCGTGTGGCAGGCCGGGGGCACGGCCCTGGAATTCCCCACCATCTCGCTGGGCGAGACCTTCCTGCACCCCACCAGCATGTACTTCCGCAACCTCCAGGCCATGGAGACCGAGGAGATGCTCCGCGGGCAGCCGCTGGACGGCGTGGTGCTGCTGGCCGGGTGCGACAAGACGGTACCGGCCCAGTTGATGGCCGCGGCCAGCGTGGACCTGCCGGCCATCATGGTGCTGGCCGGGCCCATGCTGGCCGGGCGCTACCAGGGCGCGCGCCTGGGCGCCTGCACCGATTGCCGGAAGTACTGGGGCGAGCACCGCGCCGGGGCCATCACCAACGAGCAGCTCTCGGCCGTGGAAGGCTCCCTCTGCCCCAGCACGGGCACGTGCATGGTGATGGGCACGGCCAGCACCATGGCCGCCCTCACGGAGACCCTGGGGATGACGCTGCCGGGCGGCGCCGCCATCCCGGCCCCCCTTTCCGAGCGGGTGCGCCACGCCGAGGACTGCGGCCGCCGGATCGTGACCATGGTGCAGCAGGACCTGCGTCCCTCCCGCATCCTCACCCGTGAAGCCTTCGAGAATGCCATCCGCATGCTCCACGCCTGCGGCGGCTCCACCAACGGCGTGATCCACCTGATCGCCATCGCCGGCCGGCTGGGCATCGAGCTGCCCCTGCGCCTCTTCGACGAGCTGAGCCGCAGCACCCCGCTGCTGGTGAACCTGCGCCCCTCGGGCAGATATCACATGGAGGACCTGTGGGAGGCCGGCGGCGTGCCCGTGGTCCTGAAGGAGCTGGAACCGCTCCTCCGGCCGGAGGCGCTGACGGTTACCGGCAAGACGTGGGGCGAGATGTTGGGCCGCGTGCCCCGCGCGGCCGCGTGGCAGCAGGTGATCGCGCCGCGAGAGAAGCCCCTCCAGCCGGAAGGCGGCCTGGCCATCCTGACAGGCAGCCTGGCGCCGGATGGCGCGGTGATCAAGCAGTCCGCCGCCACGCCGGCGCTGCTCACGCACCGCGGGCGCGCCGTGGTCTTCACCTCGCAGCGGGACCTGGCCGAGCGGATCGACGACCCGCGGCTGGACGTGAAGCCTGAGGACATCCTGGTGATGCAGAACGCCGGCCCCATCGGCGCCCCCGGCATGCCCGAGGCCGGCTACCTGCCCCTGCCCAAGAAGCTCCTGGCCCAGGGCGTGCGCGACATGGTGCGCATCTCCGACGCCCGCATGAGCGGCACCGCCTTCGGCACCATCGTGCTGCACGTGGCCCCCGAGGCCGCCGTGGGCGGCCCGCTGGCCCTGGTGCGCGCCGGCGACGAGATCCTGCTGGACGTGCCCAACCGCAAGCTGGACCTCCTGGTGCCGCAGGAAGAACTCAACCGCCGCCGCGCCGCCTGGCGCCCCCCCGATCCCGCCTTCACGCGCGGCTACGGCAGGCTCTTCCTGGACCACGTCCTCCAGGCCCCGCAAGGCTGCGACTTCGACTTCCTGCGCCCCGCCGGCTAGCAGACTGCTGAAAAAGGCCCATCTGCGGCGTTGGCGCGCTCGCGCACTCCCTGCGGCGTACCCGGCGTACGCCTCAGTCGGCGCTGCGCGCGCCGCCTTGCACCTGGGCCTTTTTGAGCAGCCTGCGGAAAAGAAAGTTTTTCAGCACCCTGTTAATAAGTTCAGTACGCCCCCCAGCGGCCCCCTCGCACAGGAAGCTCCCCCGTCTCCCCGAAGGGCGAAACCAAAGCCGTAGCCATGCCTCACGAACACGTCGGGGTCGCGGCGCGGCTCCCCGCGCCCAGACAGGGGAAAGAGCCTCGCCGCTGCGGCACGCTGTAACGGGTCGGAGTGAGGGTGGCCGGAGGGAACTTACTTTCCAGGGGGCGGCGGCGCGGGGGCGGAGGGGCTCGCAGGAATGGTGACGCCGGTCTTCCGCAGCTCTTCCATGATCAGCTTGGCCCCCGCGTTGCCCTGCGCCGCCAACTCGGCGGTCTTGCGGGTGAGGGTGTCGAATCGCGCCCGCACCTTGGCGGCGCCCTCGATCTTCGACTCCTGGCCGGCCCGGAGGGCCTGGAGGGCCTGCCGATCGCGGACAAGCTGGTACGTCTGGAACCCCGCCCAAACAAAAACGGTGACCACCACGAGGGCCAGCGGAAGAAGCAGATTGGCGCGACCGTTCACGACGGGCGGACCCTCCTCAGGCATGGCGCCCCCTCAACGCGGGGCCTGGGCCGGGCCCGCGGGGCCCGACCCGGGAGTGAGCGTGATGCCCTGGTCCGCCAGGAGCTGGCGGAGCTGTTCGTCGTTGTTGCGCAGGGCGAGGCCGGCGAGAGCGTTGACGAGTTCCTGGCCCAGCCGTTCGAGCTGCACGGCCTGGTTGATGAGCTGCTGGCGGGTATTGATCTCGTTCTGGATCGTCCGGTTCGTCAGAAAGAGCGCGCCGTTCAGCAGCACCAGGACGAGCGAAAGGCCGGCGATCCCGGTGACCGCCCAGCCTTGCCAGTTCCCACGGGCCAATTCGCGATCGAGCTCCACAGGCGACTCCCCTTCAGGCCAATCAGGGCGGCAAGCGTGGGGCCCCCGCCATCACCACACGCCTGCATATGGTAGCAGAGGTGAAGACCGAAGTCGAGCGCCGTCCCGTACGGACGGCCCGAGGATCCCCCCGCATGGTCCCGTCAACGAGGTTCCGGGGGGTCCTCCCGGTGGCTGCGACTTCCGGTTTTCCCGCGCCGCCGCGCGTTATTTCAAACGATCTCGGATCTTGGCGAGCGCTGCGCGCGCGCATTCTTCGTCGAATTGGCCGCCGGGAGCGCCACTCACTCCGATTGCGCCGATCGCCACTCCGCCGGCCATGATGGTCACTCCACCCACCGCATAGGTGACATTGGGCAGCGGGTTTTGCGGCACCGTAGTCGGAGGGCTCTTGCTCATCCGGTCGGCGACGGCCTTCGTGCTCTCTTCCTTCCGCGCGAGCGTCAGCGAGGCCGCCGAGTACGCCTTGTAATAGGCGTTGTCGAGCGTGTGGATCGGCGCCCCGTTGCCCCGCAACAGAGCTTGGCGAACGCCGTCCAGATCGACGACAACCGCGGTCACCGCGTAACCCTTCTGCGCGCAGGCCGCGACCGCCTCTCCCACAAGCTCGTTCGCAAGGGGCGCCGACATTTTCTGCATCGTAACCAGCCCTTGGGCCTGGGCTCCCGTAGGGGCAGCGCCTGCGATGAACACAAGAGTCAACACGACAGCTTGCATCCCCGCCGAAACCCGTGACATTCGTGTCCTCCTTTCGATACGCACCGACCCCGCACCCATGAATTGTCTCCTCACAACCTGTTGCTCGCGTCCGCGCAGCCGATCAAGGGCGTACCAACGCCGGCTGGGGCATTGACGGGCGTCACGACCCGCGGAGCGGCGCCAGCCGCCAGCGGCCGTAGGCGACGAACGCCGCCAGGAGCCCCACCGCCAGTGGGATCAGTGCCTGCGCGCCTCCACCGCTCACCAGGGTGAGCACCGTGGCCCCGATCATGATGATCACCAGCCCGGCGGCGGCCAGCGGGGTCAGGCCCGGCCGGATGCGCAGGAGCCCGGGGAGGATCAGGCCCATCGCCCCGAGCACCTCGGCCACGCCGATGAACCGCACGAACGGGCCCGGCACCGGCATCTGCGCCGCCAGCGTCTCCAGCGGCAGCACCAGCTTCACTCCACCGGCGAACAGAAAGAGCAGCGCGAGCAGCCCCTGAACGATCCACAGAGCATAGTTCACGATCGCCCTCCTCCATGGCAACTCGCCGCCGTCTTCCCGCACCGGGGGGCGGGACCCTTGCCGTGATCGGGCTTACCCTCCCTCACGCGAAGCGCTCTTCGCGCGCCCGATCGCGCTCGCCGGCCGGCGAGGCAGGACGCACAGAGGGTAGCCAGCAGCAACGCCGTTCGGTTGTCAGCCGGAGCGCGGAGCCGGGCGGCGCCGTCATTCGTTGCGTCGGGCGTGGACCGCGCGGGCAAGGGCCAGCAGTCCGACGACAATAACGACGAGGAACGTCGCGTCAGACCAGTGAAATGGCGCGCGTGGGATCGGCGGCGCCGAGCCATGATCTGGTGATAGCGGGCTCACAACATGCGGGGCGAAGGCAGCACCCCCGATCGCGTACTCGTACCCAATTGCCAGACCGCCGATCGCGGCGTACGCCGCGACTGCTACGCCGCCCATCGCCACCACCCCCACACCAAGGCCCCCAATCGCCAGAAGGCCGAGCGCCAGACCACCGAGCGACACCACTCCAAGCGAGGCGCCCCCGGTGGTGATGCCACCGAGCGCCACGCCTCCGCA
>DASPOZ010000036.1:0-2597 GCA_035625755.1 Candidatus Sulfotelmatobacter sp. | reverse complement strand
CTCATCTTCGCCGTGGAGGCCGACGGGAAGAGCATCACCACCGTGGAGGGCCTCGCCCGGCCCGGCGCGCCCCACCCCCTGCAGCAGGCCTTCGTGGCCCACGGGGCGGTGCAGTGCGGCTTCTGCATCCCCGGCATGCTCGTGGCCGCCCAGGCCCTGCTGGACCAGACCGCGCGCCCCACCGAGGCGGAGATCCGCCACGCCATCAGCGGCAACCTGTGCCGCTGCACCGGCTACCAGAAGATCGTCCAGGCCATCGCGGCGGCGGCCCAGGCGATGGCAGGGACGGCACGGTAGCTCATGTTCAAACTCTGGCCGGAGAACTTCGATTGGTCCTGGCACCTGGCGCGCCCCATCGCCGAGGCCATTTACGGCGGGGGCGAGTTTCACGAGATCCACCGCGCCGCCGAACGGATCACTCCCGGCGACACAGAGAGCTGGTATGGGGAGTGGGACCGCGTGGCCCATCATGTAGAGGCGCTGGGCCGCGAGGCCGAATGGGCCGGCCACGGGATCACGGCCCGCGACCACTACCTGCGGGCATGCAATTACTACCGGTGGGCGGAGTTCTTCCTGCTCCCGGAGGACCCGCGGCGCCTCCCCGCCTACGATCGCTGTGTCGCCTGCTTCCGCGCGGCCGGGCGGTTCTTCGTCCCGCCGCTGGAACAGGTCGAGATCCCCTACGAGGGCACGTCGCTGCCCGGCTACTTCTACCCGGCGATGCACGCCCCCGCGGGCAGGCAGCCGGGGCTCCTCTACGTGGCCGGGGCGGACGTCCTCAAGGAGGAACTGTACTTTCTCGGGGGCAAGGCCGCCATCGAGCGGGGCATGGCCCTGCTGGTCATGGATGGTCCGGGCCAGGGGGAGACGCTCCGGCACCGCGGCCTGCCGAGCCGCTTCGATTACGAGGTGCCCGTCCGGGCCGCCCTGGACTACTTGGCGGCGCGGCCCGAGGTGGATTCGAAGCGCATCGCCCTGCTCGGGCGAAGCTTCGGCGGGTATTATGCGGCCCGGGCCGCCGCCTTCGAGCGGCGTCTGCGCGGGTGCGCCATCTTCGGCGCGCTCTACGACGGGGGCGATCTTTTCGACACGTACCCCCCCATCCGGAACCAGCTGCGATGGCTGACGGGGGCCAAAGACCTGGCCGAGGCCCGCGAGCGCCTTCGGCGCTTCTCCCTGCAGGGGATCGTCGAGAAAATCACGTGCCCCCTGCTGGTGGTGCACGGCGAGGACGATCACCTGGTGCCGGCTTGGCACGCCCGGCGCACGTTCGACGAGGCCCGCACGGAGAAGCGCCTCGTGCTTTACAAGCCCGGCGAGCCGGGTTCGATCCACTGCTCTTATGACGGCTTCCCGTACACGATCCCCACGATCGTGGACTGGCTGGCCGACCGGCTGAACGCCTGAGACGCCCCGCCGCCGTAATAAGGGGGTCGGGCGGTATCACGGAGGGTAACCATGGCCATCTGGGATGATGTGATCCCCGAAGCCGAGCAGCGGATGTACGAGAAGGGCGGCATGGGCCGGGACCGCGTCGGCATGGGCGAGAAGCCGGCCGTCGTCGTGGTGGACATGACCTACGGCTTTGTGGACAGCGCGTTCCCCCTGGGCCACAGCGAAACGGGGTACCCGGCGGTAGCGGCCATTCGCCGCCTGCTCGACCGCGCCCGTCCCCTCGGCGTCCCCGTGTTCTACACGCTGGCCAAGCCGGCCGGGGCGGCGTGCGAGCGGGGGCTCTGGAAGGGGGGCGGCGCGGCGGCGCACCCCGGGATGCAGGATCCTAAGGCCAACCAGATCGTCGAGGAGATCGCGCCCCGGCCGGGCGAGCCTGTCGTCGCCAAGACGTGGCCCAGCGCGTTCTTCGGCACCAGCCTGGTGAGCTACCTCATCTACCATCGCGTGGACACCCTCGTCGTCACGGGCATGGTCACCAGCGGGTGTGTTCGGGGGACGGCCGTCGACGCCTTCTCCCACAACTACCGGGTGATCGTCCCCCAGGAGTGCGTCGCGGACCGTGGCCAGACCAGCCACAAGGTCGCCCTCTTCGAGATCCACATGAAGTACGGGGACGTCCTCCCCGTGGACGCAGTGATCTCCGAACTGGGAGCGGTCTGCGCCGCGCAGCGCGCGAGATCGAGGGTTTCCGTCCCCGTCTGAGCGGAAGGAGCATCGAACCATGCGGACGCTGCGGCCCTCAAGTTCTCCCACGCTGTGACTCCGTAAGGGAAGGGCGATGAGCGAGACGGCCCTCATCGGCAAGCGCCTGCCGGCCATCGACGCCCTGGGGAAGACCACCGGGCAGGCGGTGTACCTGCAGGACATGCGGCCGCCGGGGATGCTCTACGGCAAGGTGCTGCGCAGCCCGCACCCGCATGCCCGCGTCCGTTCCGTGGACACGAGCCGGGCCGAGAAACTGCCGGGCGTGAAGACGGTCGTGGGAGGCGGCAACGCCCCTCGCATCCCCTACGGGATCTCCATCCAGGACGAACTCCCCGTCGCCGTGGACCGCGTCCGCTACATCGGCGACGAGGTCGCGCTCGTCGCCGCCATCAGCGAGGAGATCGCCGCGGAGGCCCTCGGCCTCATCCGCGTGGAGT
>DASPOZ010000035.1:0-5794 GCA_035625755.1 Candidatus Sulfotelmatobacter sp. | reverse complement strand
ATCCGGGCGGCCCGTCTGGCAGTAGGCGCAGGCCATACACGAGATGTCCAGGCCAGCCACCACCCGATCCCCCTCCTGCAGCCCCACCGCCCCCGGCCCCAGCGCCGCCACCTCGCCCGCCAGCTCGTGCCCGATGATGCGGGGCGTCTTCACCGTGGGGATCACGCCGCGCAGGACCTTCAGGTCTGTCTGACACAGGCAGGAAGCGCGCGTCCGCACCAGCACCTCGCCGGGTCCCGGCACCGGGGTCTGGACCTCCCGCACGACCAGCGGCGCGTCGAAGCGCTCCAAGACGGCGGCTTTCATCCCTCACTCCCCACGGGCAAGAAAAAACGACGGCGCCGCCCCCCAGCCCCCGGGTGGCGGCGCCGCGCGTCAGGCTATTCGCAGAACCGGCACGGATAGTTGCGATCGTACAGGGGGTGCTTCAGGTAGTCGTCCTTCTTCCAGGTCCAAAACTGGGACACGTTCGGATAGGTGTAGATGACCGTGTTCTGGAGCTTCCCGCCCACCCGCTCCACCTTGCGGATGTACACGTTCTGGATGGGGTTCCCCAGGTCGTCCATCTTCATGGGCCCGCGCGGGTCATCCGGGATCTCGACCTTCCGGAGCGCCGCCAGGAACTTCTCCTTGTCCTCCACGTCGCCGTTGATGGCCTTGATGGCCTCGTAGTAGAAGTGGGCGGCGGTGTATCCCTCCTCCGAGTAGAGGGAGCTGGAGCGGCCGTATTTCTTTTCGTAGGCGGCGGAGAACTTCTTGTTGGCGGGGTTCTCCAGGACGGCGCTGTAGTTCAGGGCGGTGACCACCCCCAGGGGCTCGTCGCCCATCCCCTTGAGGACGTTCTCGTCGGTCACCTGTCCCGCTCCCACCAGGGGGATCTTTCCCTTGAGGCCGAAGTCGGTCCAGGCCTTGACGAAGCGCGCGGCGAGCCCGCCGGTGTGCGTCGCGAAGACGCCGTCGATGTCCTTCCTCAGCGCCGTGAGGTAGGGACCGTAGTCCTGCACGTTCAGGGGCGTCCAGATGCGCTGCACCACCTTGCCCCCCTGATCCTCGAACACATGCTGGAACCCGCCGTTGGACTCCCAGCCGAAGGCGTAGTCCATGCTGATGGTGGCCACGCGGCGCACCCCCAGGGTCTTGTAGCCGTAGTCGCCCAGGGGATGGGTATTCTGGCTGCCCGTGTGGGCGGTGCGAACCACCCAGCGCACGATTTTCCGCTGGGTGATGTCGTCGGGCGCCATCACCGGGTAGACGGTGGGGATTTTGTTCTGCTCCACGTAGGGGGCGATGGCGTACCCCGTGGCGGCCAGGAGGCCCCCGGCCACGGTGTGCACCTTGGCCTGCTCCACCAGCCGGCGCACCTTGGTGAGCCCCGTGGCCGGGACTCCCTCATCGTCCTCCACGAGCACCTCGACCTTGCGCCCGGCCGCCTGGTTGCCCACCTCCTCCCAGAAGAGCATGAAGCCGTCGGTCATGTCCTTCCCCGTCTGGGAGAAGGTGCCGGTCATGGGCGCGAAGTAGCCGATCCTGATGGGACCGCGCTCGGCGGCCGAGACCGGAGATGACGCGACGACCACCGCGCAGGCCGCGGCGAGCACGATTGCCCACATCCCCCATCGGCGCATTGCGTGTCCTCCTCGTCGGTGTGGCCGGCCGGGCGCCGGCCAAGAGGTCGCTGGGGGCCACGGCGGCCCCGGCTAGGCGGGACGCTGGCGGCGAGATCGTCGCGGAAGGCGCCGCAGGCGAAAGGGCCCACCCCACTGGGGACGGGCCCGGGACGACCCCCGAAGACTATCCAAGTCCCCCGCCGCTTGTCAAACGCGGCCCCGGCGCCGGCTCACGACGATCCATGACAATTCCCCTTGACAGCCCCGGGCCATTGACGATACGAAAGTGCCCCCGCCCCGGGCATCGGGGAAGCACTCGTCCCGTCACCGCGAACATCGCCGGACCGCATCAGGAGGAGCCGCCGTGAAACGGGTGTGCGTAGACGTGGGAGGCACTTTCACCGACTGCCTGGTCCTCGACGAGGCCGGCGACCTTCGCCTCTTCAAGGCCCCCACCACCCCCAAGGATCCCACCGTCGGGTTCCTCAACGCCTTCGGCAAGGCGGCCCGCCACTCCGGGCAGACGCTCCGTCAGTTCCTCGGCGACGTGGAGATGATCGTCCACGGGACGACCCTGGCCACCAATACCCTCCTCACGGAACGCGGGGCCGTCACCGGGATGGTCACCACCCAGGGCTTCCGGGACGTCATCGAGATCCGGCGGGGCATCAAGGACCCGCGGGTCTCCATCTACAACGTCTTCATCCCCCCCGCGCGGCCCCTGGTGCCGCGGCGGCGCCGGCTGGGCGTGACGGAGCGGATCCGGTACGACGGCCGCGTCCTCACCCCCCTCAAGGAGGCCGAGGTCCGGGCCGCCGCCAAGCGCCTCAAGGCCGACGGGGTACAGGCGGTGGCCGTGTGCTTCCTCAGCGGCTACGTCAACCCCGCCCACGAGCACCGGGCGGCCGCGCTGGTTCGCCACATCCTGCCGGACGCCTACGTCACCACCTCCTACGACACGCTCCCCGTCTGGCGGGAGTTCGAGCGCTTCAATACCACCGTGGTGGGGGCCTACGTGGGCCCGGCCGTGAACGGCTACCTGGTGGCGCTGGAACGGCGCCTGACGACGGAAGGGTTCAAGGGCACCCTCCTCATGGTGCTGGCCAACGGCCTGGTCCAGCGGGTGGCCCAGTGCGTGGACCGCGCGGTGTACCTCCTGGGTTCGGGGCCGGCGGCCGCCCCCGCCGGCGCGCTGCACCTGGGGCGCCCCCGGGGCCAGACCGACCTCCTCTCCGTGGACATGGGCGGCACCAGCTTCGACGTGGGCCTGATCCGGCAGGGGGACATCCCCACCACCACCGAGTCCTGGGTGGGGGACAACCGCGTGGCCATCAAGATGGTGGACGTCCACAGCGTGGGGGCCGGCGGCGGCAGCATCGCCCACATCGACTCCCTGGGCCTCCTCCGCGTGGGGCCGCAGAGCGCCGGGGCCGACCCGGGCCCCGCCTGCTACGGCCAGGGGGGCACCGAGCCCACGGTGACCGACGCCAACCTGGTCCTGGGCTACCTCCCGGCCGACTACTTCCTGGGCGGCGAGATCCCCCTCCACCCGGACAAGGCGGCGGCCGCCGTCCGCAAGGTCGGCGCCCGCCTGGGGATGGACGTCCCCGCCGCGGCGGAGGCCATCTTCACCACCGTCAACGCCTTCATGGCCGACGCCATCGCCGAGGTCTCCACCAAGCGCGGTTACGACGTGCGGGACTTCACCCTGGTGGCGGGCGGCGGCGCCGGGGCCGTGCACGCCGCCTTCATCGCCGACCGGCTGGGCATCCCCCAGGTGTTGGTCCCCTCGGTGGCGGCCCTCTACAGCGCCTTCGGCATGTTCGCCATGGACCTGGGGCAGGATTACGCCCGAAGCTTCGTGGCGCGGGCCGGGGCGGTGGACGTGACGGGCATGAACAAGCTCTTCGCCGAGATGGAGGGCGAGGCCCTGGCCGGCTTCGCCGCCATCGGCATGCCCCGGGAGCGGGTGCGCCTGGCCCGCACGGCGGAGATGCGGTACGTGGGGCAATTCCACGAGGTGGAGACCGAGGTCCCCGCCGGCAGCCTCTCGGCCCAGCAGGTGGATGCCACCGTGCGGAGCTTCCACCAGCAGCACGAGAAGCTCTACACCTTCTCCATGCCGGGCAAGCCGGTGGAGTTCCTCACCCTGCGGGTGAAGGCCACCGTCCCCAATGCCCCGTTCCACCTCCGGGCCCTGGCGGACGGCCCCGCAGACCCGGCGGCCGCCCTCAAGCGCCGCCGCGCCTGCCGCTTCAACGCGACGGTGGTGAACACCCCCATCTACGACGGAGACAAACTCCTCGCCGGCAATGTGATCCCGGGGCCGGCCGTGATCGAAGAGACGACGACCACGGTGGTCATCCCCGCGGGATATCGGTGCCAGGTGGACCGGCTGAAGACCTACGCGCTGACGCGCTGAGGAGGGACCAGGGCATGGCCGCCACCACGAAACCCGACCCCACCACCGTCTCCACCGTCTGGCATGCGATGCAGACGGCCTGCCGCGAGATGCGGCACATCATCGACCGGACGGCGCAGAACTACCTCATCGGCCAGCTCCACGATGTCTCCGTCGGCATCTGGGGCGCCAACGGCGACACGCTGGCCATGCCCGTGGGCCTTCCGGTACAGTTCCTGGGCACCGCTTTCGCCGTCCGTTCCATCGTGGAGAAGTTCAAGGGCAACCTGGCCCCCGGCGACATCGTCCTGACCAACGACCCCTACCACGGCGGCCACAACTGCCACCTCCCAGACTGGGGGTTCTTCCGGCCCGTCTTCTACAAGGGGGAACTCCTCTTCTTCACCCTGTCCCGCGCCCACCAGCAGGACACCGGCGGCGCCTATCCCGGGGGCTACTTCCCCAACGGCTACGACATCCACGCGGAGGGCCTGTGCATCCCGCCCATCAAGGTGGCGGAGGCCGGGGTGGAACGGGCCGACCTGATGGAGCTGATCCTGAACAACGTGCGCTGGCCCGAGGGCGTGCGCATCGATAACTTCTCCATGATCGCCGCCACCAAGGTGTGCGAGCAGCGCCTCACCGCCCTGCTGGAGAAATACGGGCGGGACACCGTGGTGGCTTGCACGCGGGAGATGATGGACCGCACCGAGCGGGCCGTACGGGAGGAGATCCGGAAGATCCCGGACGGGGTGTATACGGGGGAGGCCGCCACGGACGACGACGGGACCGAACTGGATGTCCCGGTGTGGGTCCGGGCCGACGTCACCATCAAAGGCGGCGAGATGACCATCGACCTCTCGCGCAGCGACAAGCAGCGCAAGGGGTTCGTGAACAGCGTGTACGCCGCCAGCTACGCCAACGCCATCGCCGCCGCGGTGCTGGTGTTCGACCCCGCGCTGGCCGACTACCACAACGAGGGGACCATGCGCCCCATCAAGGTCATCGCCCCCCTCGGCTCCGTGGTGAACTGCCAGTACCCGGCCACCGTGGGGGCCTGCCCCGTCAACGTGGGCATCCAGATCATGGAGGCCGTCCTGGAGGCGCTCGCCAAGGCGCGGCCGGAACGGGCCGTGGCCGCCTGGGGCAAGCACCGGGGGGACTACGTCTCCTCGGCAGATCCCCGGACGGGCGAGCGCTATGTGCGCACCTCCTTCGACTACGACGGGTCCTGCGGGGCCGTCTACGGGTACGACGGCTACCAAGGGGTCAGCACCCTCACGGCCCTGGGGGCCGTGCACCGGGGAACGGTGGAGGAGGTGGAGGTGCGCATCCCCTGGCGCCTGCTCCAGTGGGAGATGGTGCCGGACTTCACGGGGGCCGGGAGGTGGCGGGGCGGGCCCGGCATCCACTGGGTGGCCGTGAACGAGGGGACCGACGGCATCATGGCCACCGGCAGCTCGGACGGCGACGAGGTGCTGGGCTTCGGCGCCCAGGGAGGCCAGCCCTCCCCGCCCTGCCGGACTTACATCCAGCGGCGCGAGGGCAAGAAGGTTGCCCGCATCCGGGTGAAGCCCCACCGCCTGGTGCCCATCAAGACGGGCGACGTCATCATCAAGCACAGCAGCGGGGGCGGCGGCGTGGGGAACCCCGCCGAGCGCGACCCCGCCACGGTGCGCGAGGACGTGGCCGACGAGCTGGTCTCCCTGAAGGCGGCCCGGGCCGTCTACAAGGTGGTCATCGACCCCAAGACGCTCCACATGGACGGACAGGCCACGCAGGCGTT
>DASPOZ010000034.1:0-5600 GCA_035625755.1 Candidatus Sulfotelmatobacter sp. | reverse complement strand
GCACCCTGGACGCCCTCAACCTGAAGGCCGACTTCTTCGCACTCACCGACGTCGAGGACGAGAGCGGCAAGCCGGACAAGGACCGCTTCCTGGCCATCAACAAGACCCAGGTGGTCTCCGTCGAAGAGATCCACTAGGAGTAAACTCGGCTGTGGCTCGCGCCACAGCCTCGACTTCGCGGGCGGGGCTTTCACCCCGCCCTTGACCAGAGGGGTGCTGCGCCCCTCTGGACTCCCAGCATAAGGTTCCCCGCCGCAAGCGGCAGGGCATTACATCTTTCGTAAGTCACTTTGTTTCAGGGAGTGGAAGAGGAAGACGAGCGGGGAAGGATCGGCCGGGAACGTCAGGGACGTGAGCGTTTGGGGGGGCGGCCGGGGCGGGCCTTGGCGATCCAGGTCCAGTAGTCGCCGGGGTAGCCGGCGCGCGCCTGGAGGGCCTGGACCTTCTCGACGATGACTCGCACCCGGTCCGGCGGCAGAGGGGGGGCGGCGCCGAGGCGCTCGGCCACGGCCGCCGCCGTGGTCCCGGCGGAGGTGGCGGCCCCGGCAAAGGCCTCTTCGTACCCGCTCGCCTCCCCCAGCAGGTAGCTCTCCAGCATGCGCTGGGACACGCGGCGGCCGTGCTTCAACGAGACCAGGATGTTCCCCTTCCCGGTCACGGCGTTGCCGATGGCGAACACGCCGGGGAGACCCTCCAGTTCGCCCGTCTCCAGGTCCTTCACGGGGTAGAGCTCGCCGCGCATCTGGACGCCATCCACCGACTCCGGGGTGCTGCCGATGGAGCTGACCACCAGGGGGGCGCGCAGCTCCACTCCCTCGCCGGGGCTCAGGGCCAGGAACCCGTTCCGCAGCTCGGTGCGCTGGAAGCGGAGGCCGGCCAGCCGGCCCCCCTCCGCCACGGCCGCGAGGGGGGATAGCAGGCCCTGGAAGTTGAACATATACTTCTCCCGGAAGTTCGCCAGGAGCTTCCGGCGCGTGCCCCGCGTGCGCTCCGCCTGCTCGGGCGTGGCCGCATCGGGGAGATCGGCCAGCGGCATGTCCTCCACGCGCCGCCGATAGATGAGGGTGCACCCCCTGAGGCCCAGGGCCTCGAGGCCGAGCCCGTGCTCCTCCAGTACCTTCTTCACCCCGCGGCGCTCCACGTCGTAGAGGTCGGCCTGGATGCCGCGGGCCCTCAGGGCCCGCACCACCGTCTCGAGCTGGAGGATCTTCACCACGTCCAGCGAGGCGAGCCCGCCGCCCACCACCAGGGCGCCATCGGGCACATCGTACTGGGGCCCGTCGTAGCCCGGGTCGGTGTAGTGGTTGAACCACATGACGAACGGGTTCTGGTAGGCGAGGCCGCGGCCCACATAGGCGTCGGCGTGGGGGATGGGCAGGGGACGGTCGCGCCAGGCGCCGTTGGCCAGCACCACGGCGCTGAACCCCCAGGCCCGCACCTCGTCCAGCGTGAGGTCTCGGCCCAGGCGGGTGCGCGGGACGAAGAGCACGTCGGCACGCGCCAGCTTGGCGTCGATCTTGTCTTCTTCGCTCTCCCGCAGCTTCACGTGCCAGCGCGGGAGGCCGTCCTCGATCTTGCCGTAGGGACGGACATTCTGGTCCAGCACGATGCAGAGGACGCCGCGGGCCGTGAACTGCGCCGCCGCCTCGGACCCGGCCACGGCCCCCCCCACGATCAGGACCACGTGCTGCGCCTGCCCTGCCGCCATCACTTCTCCCGTCAACTCCCGCCTTCAGCCCTGGCCCTGCGCCTCGGCCGGCGGGTCTTCGGCATGGCCCGGAGGGCCGAGGGCCATGCTGTGTGGAGGCCTGCGCCGAAGTCCCGGGGGCGGCATGCCCCCCAAGAGACCGGCCAGTCCATCGGCCGGATAACCATACCACGGCTCGGCCCGCGCACCAAGGCAGGCGCGCAGCGGCTATCGCGCGGGGGCCGCCAGCGACCGGAGGTAGGCCACCAGGTCGCGGATCTGCGCCTCCTTGATCTGGTCGCCGAAGGGGGGCATGATGGGCGACTTGCCGGTGGCCGCCCCGCCCTTCTGGATGGTGTCGAAAAGCGCCTGATCGGTCACGTTCCGGAGCGCCGCGGCGTCGCTGAAGCTCTTCGGGTGCACCGGCAGGCCCCGGAGCCCCTGGCCGTCCCCCTTCCCCGTGGGCCCGTGGCACACGGCGCAGAACTTCTCGTACGGCTCCTTGCCCGCCTTCGGATCGCCCCGGGAGGCGCCCCGCGCCGGCGCGCGCCACACGGCCAGGACCGCGAGCACCGCCACGACGACTAGGAGCGTACGACCGTACGACTGTTCGACCGTTCGACCGTTCATCCTGGAACCCCTCCCCGAGAAATCGATGCCTACCGCCTCACCCCTCACCCCTCACGCCTCACGCCGACCGGAAGCCGGGAACCGGGAACCTGGTGGCAACGGCGCGCTCACGCGGCGGCGAAGAGGTGGTACAGCATCCAGTACACCAGCACCCCGGTGACGGAGACGTACAGCCACACCGGCAGCGTCCACCGCGCGATCCGCGCGTGCCGCTGGAAGCGGCCGCGCAGGGCGCGGGTCAGCGTCACCAGCACCAGGGGAAGCGTGGCCGCGGCCAGGACGGTGTGGGAGCTCAGGACCGAGAAATAGACGGGCCGGGACCAGCCCTGCCCCCGGAAGGGCACCGAGCCCACATGATAGTGATACGTGAGGTACGAGATCAGGAACAGCGTGGAGGTGACGACGGCGGAGAGCATGCAGGCCTTGTGCGCCGTCACCCGCTTCCGCCGGATGCAGAGGAACCCCGCCACCAGCAGGCACGCGCTGGTCCCGTTGAGGGCGGCGTTCAAGGCCGGGAGCGCGGCGAGGGGGATCATCGCAGGACGTCCACAGTGCAAGGTGCAAAGTTCGACGTTCGATGTTCGACGTTCGACGTTCGACGTTCGACGTGCAAAGTCCGAGGTTCGATGTTCGAGGTGACGAAGTGGCAAACGGGGATGCAAGGCGCGGTCATGGGTGGGGCTCGCGCAGGACGATATCCAGGTCCCGGCGCAGGCGGCGGAGGGCCTCCTCGTCGCCGCCCTCGTAGTAGCCGCGGATCCGCGCCTGGCGGTCCACCAGGACGAATCGCGAGCTGTGCAGGATCGGCCCCGCCGCCGGTGGCGTCCGCGGCGGCGGCGCCTTCCCAGCCCCACCGCCCTCGTGGGCCAGGGCGGGGGCCACGCCAGGCGACAGGAAGTCCAACGTCCGACGTCCGACCTCCAACATCGCGGACGTCGGCCCGCCCGGGGCGACGCTCCGTTCCGGAGGGAAGGCCCGGTCCAGCGGGCTCCGCTCCGTCCCCGCGGGTTGCTCCACGCCCAGGCGGAAGCCTTCGCGCGCCAGGCGGAAGATCGCCGCCTGTTCCCCGGTCAGGAACAACCAGCGCGCCGGGTCCGCCCCGAAGCGTGCCGCGTAGCGGGCGAGCACCTCGGGGGTGTCCCGGGCCGGGTCTACGGTGATCGAGACCAGCCGCAGGTCCGGGGCATCCCTGTACTCCGCCTGGAGCCGGGCCATCTGCGCGCTCAGCAGCGGGCAGGTATCCGTGCAGTGCGTGTAGATGAAGTCCGCGATCCAGACCTTGCCCCGCAGCGCCGAGGCCTGCACCGCCCGGCCGCTCCGCTCAACCAGCGAGAAATCGGGGGCGTTGCCGTACACCGGCGGCGCCGGGACGCCCTCCCCCGCACCCCGCCAGCCCACGGCCGGCCCCCGCAGCAGGGAGAGGGCGCCGGCACCGACCGCCCAGGCCATGACGAGGATCAACATGCCCCAAAGGCACCGCCGCAGGGCGGGCTCGGAGAGCGGGATCATGTGTCGCAATGCGGCCTCGTTGACGCGGGCGGATACGGTGTTCCCGGCCGCGCGCCCGGAGCGGGGCCGGGAGGGCACTGCGGCCCGCCCCCGGGGACGCTCGGCGCAGGCGGTGCGCGGAGGGTCAATGGCCCGGGCGGCGGCCGCCTCGGCCGGCACGGGCGCTAGCGCCGGCCCGGGCCTTTCGCCCAGCGGGTGGAAACGGCAGGCGCGCCGACCCCCCGACACATTTTTGTTATTATATCGCCACGCGGAGCGAGTTGGAAGGCCGTTAGCGAGGGGGGGCGACGGGCGCAGACGCCGCGGTGGTCCTGTGCGGCGTCGCCGAGAGGTCCGGGAGGAGAGCGAACACCAGCAGGATGCAGATGGCCAAGGGTGTCAGAACGATCATGCCCAGCGTGCGCCGCTCGAACTTCAGGTGCATGTAGAACATCGCCACCAGGGACGCCTTGGAGAGGGCGCTGCCCACCAGGAGGATCCCCACCAGGAGCCGGGCGATGGGCAGGAAGATCACGACCACCTCGAAGATGGTGATCCCCAGGAGCCACCAGAAGACCGTGATGTATTTTCCCGTGTCGTGAGGGTTCGCCATGGCTCTCCCCGCCCCGCCTTACAGCAGGTACACGAAGGTGAAGACCAGGATCCAGACCAGGTCCACGAAGTGCCAGTAGAGGGCGGCGATCTCGATCTGGTTGGCGTGGCCAACCCCCAGGCGGCCCATGAGGCCCCGGATCAGATAGGTCCCCAGGTAGATGACGCCCCCCGTCACGTGGGCCCCGTGGAAGCCGGTGATGCAGAAGAAGGTGGTTCCGAAGAGGGAGGCCCCGAACGGGTTGCCCCCCAGTCCCAGCCCCCGCTCGATCAGGTGCGTCCACTCGTAGGCTTGGCAGCCCAGGAAGATCACGCCCCCCAGGATGGTGAGGGCCAGGAACTTCCTGAAGCCCGCCATGTCACCACGCTGGATGCCCGCCAGGGCCAGCACCATGGTCACGCTGCTGCAGATGAGGATGAAGGTCATCACGGCCGTCAGCCCCACGCCCAGCACGTGGTACGGCACCGGCCAATCCGCGCTGCCGTAGCGAAGGGCCCCGTAGCCGGCCAGGAGGGCGCCGAAGGACATGGCGTCCCCGATGAGGAACATCCACATCCCGAGCTTGCCCCAGCTCTCGGGCGTGAGGGGCGATTCGGCGGGCTCGACCGCCGCATGCAACACCGCAGCCTCGCTCAACTCTCGCTCTCCTTCTGCCGCCAGGTGATGGATCCCAGGAGGGCTCGCAGCCGCGCCCGGACGCCCTCGAAGGGGGGCGCCGCACGCCGGCCATGCCGGGCCCGCCAGTGCATGTAGAAGACCCAGCCGCCGAATCCCCCGGCAACGGTGAAGGGCGTGGCCATCAGGAACAGCACGCCCCAGTAGAAGCCCCGGGCCATCGGATCCCCCGCCGTGAGCCCCCCGCCGCACACGGCGCAGGCCTCCGCGCCCCTCACGGCGGCAGCCACCAGCAGCCCCCCCAACACCGATCCCAGGCCCGCCGACCGCCCGCTCACTGAACCTCGCATGGATCCCCCGCCCCACCCGCCGGGCCGAACCTAAGCAGGCTGCGGAAAACGCGTTGCTCGGCAGCCCGCTACAGCAGGTACACCGCCGGGAACAGGACCAGCCACAGCGCCACCACGAAGTGCCAGTACATGGCGCTCAACTGCACGGCCGCATGGCGCTGGGCCGAGAAGCGCAGCCCGCGCGACAGTGCCAGGACCGCCACCAGCCAGAGGACCG
>DASPOZ010000033.1:0-2940 GCA_035625755.1 Candidatus Sulfotelmatobacter sp. | reverse complement strand
GAGGTTATCAAGGCGCGCAAACCGTCCTTCCGGTGCATCGCCGTGGAGCCGGATGCCTCGGCGGTGCTCTCGGGGGGGCCCAAGGGGCCGCACCCGATCCAGGGGATCGGGGCGGGCTTCGTGCCGGAGGTGCTGAACCGGCAGGTCTGCGACGAGATCATCCGCGTCCGGAACGACGATGCCTTCGCCACCGCGCGGCGGATGGCGCGGGAGGAGGGCCTGCTGGTGGGGATCTCCTCCGGCGCGGCCGCCTGGGCCGCCGTGGAGGTGGCGCGGCGCCCGGGGAACGCCGGCAAGCTCATCGTGGTGGTCATCCCCTCCTTCGGCGAGCGGTACCTGAGCACCGCCCTGTTCGAGGGGCTGGCGGACTAGCAGGCTGCTGAAAAAGGCCCATCTGCGGCGTTGGCGCGCTCGGGCGCTCACTGCGGCGTACATCCCAGTACGCCTCGCTCGGCCCAGCGCGCGCCGCCTTGCATCTGGACCTTTTTGAGCAGCCTGCGGGGCAGCGGGTTTTCGGAGGCACCAGGCTGAAAAAGGCCCGACGTCTCTCCCCGCTGCCTCGGCGGCAGCGGGTGGGGCGTTGGCGCGCTCGGACAATTTCCCGCTGCCGACGTTGCGGCAGCAGCGGCGCTGCGGCGTGCCGGCCCGCCCATTCCGCATTCCGCAATCCGCATTCCGCAATGGCGCGCGCGCCGCCTTGCATCTGGACCTTTTTGAGCAGCCTGCGTACGACCAAGACTCTCGGCGACCTGCCAAGTCCACTCTCCTCGATCCCGGGCGCAGGCCACCGTCGGCAACAACCGTCGCACCCCCATGCGGTGGGGCGCGATGGACCTGCGCCTGCGGAGGGCCCCAGGCGTCAGACGGGCCAGGCCTCGCGCCGGTAGCCCATCTCCCAGAACATCCACTCGTAGCGGCTGGTGGTGACGAAGTGGCGGCGCATGGCGTCGCGCGCGGCGGGCGTGAGGCCGGCGGCGGTGGCGTTGGCGGCGTCGAGGACGGAGCGCACGAGGCCGGCGAAGGCCTCGGCGGCGTAGGTGGCGATCCAGCGTTGGTAGAGCGGGTCGGGCGAGCCGGCGTGTTCCAGGGCCTTGCCCACCTCCCAGTAGATCCAGTAGCAGGGTAGGAGGGCGGCGAGGGCCTCGTGGAACGGCCCCCCGTAGGCCGCGGCCAGGAGGTAGCTGGTGTACGCCAGGTTGGTGGGGGCCGGCGGCGTGGCCGCGACCTGCTCCGGGCCCAGCCCGAAGTCCCGGAAGAATCCCTCGTGGAGCGCCCGTTCCACCTTGAGGGCGCCGGCGGCGTGCTCGTTGAACATGATGATCCATTCGTCCCTGGGGGCCCGGGCGGCGGCGATGGAGAGGGCGCGGGCGAACTCCCGCAGGTAGAGCGCATCCTGCACCGCGTAGAACCGGAAGCTCTCCTGGGGCAGCGAGCCGTCCGTCAAACCCGTGAGGAACGGGTGGCGCAGGATGGCCCCGTAGATCGGTTCGATGCTCTTCCACAGTTCGTTGGTGAATGGCATGGCCGTTTCCCCCATGTCCGTTCACTCTCCCTTCTTGAGCCGCTCCAGCGGCGCGCGGAATCGTTCGCACGGGTCCTCGTCATCGAGTCGGGGGGTGAACCAGACATAGTCCACGGGGAAGGGCCCGCGGCCGAAATAGGCGGTGTAGGCCTGCGGCTCCACCTCGTCGCGCTGGACTTCCAGGAATGCCAGGCTGGCGGCCGGCGCGCCGGGGACCTGCAGCGCCAGGAAGGCGGGCACCCCGCGATCCTTCCGGACGTGTCCGTCGCCGGCAATGAGGAGTGCGCCGTTGGGCTGGGCGGCGGCGGCCAGGCGCTCGGCGATCTGCGCGTCCCGCGCCCGCTGCGCGGCAACCATGTTGTCCAGCATGGCCTCCGGGAGCATGTGGCAGTGGGAATCCTCGATCTCCGTGGCCATGGCGGCGCGCAGTTCGGGCGACAGCGGCGCGTCGAGCCGCAGCCTGGCGATCACGGCAGGTTCCAGCGCGACGAGCCCATGGCGCGCGATGGCCTGCGTGGTCGGGGGGGAGAGGTTCGTGGCGGCGATGGGGAGGCCGGCCTCCAGGGCGGCGTCCGCGATGGGCTGGTACAGCGCCCAGGGGGGCCAGCCCGATCGGCCCCAACCCACGGCCGCGCCGAGGCCGGCGGCGTCCGCCGGCCGGCCGGCCCGGTAGCGCGCGATCGCCGCGGCGTCGTCCACGCTGAACATCTCGAAGCCCACCGCCGGGCGCCGGCCGGCGGCGATCAGCGCGCGCAGCACCCAGGCCTGCAGGCGGTGATGGTCCGGATTGTCGTGCTTCTCGCCCAGGAGCACGAACCTGGCCCCGACCAGCCGTTCCACCAGGTCCGGCGCGCCGATGAAGCGGGCGGCCCCCACGTCCCAGATGCGTCCGGTCAGGGGGTGCTCGCGGCCGAGGGCGCTCTGCCAGGGGGGCCCGGGTTGGTCGGGCTGGACGGCCGCGCACGACGCGGCTAGCGCCACGGCGGCGGACAGGCCCAGCAGGGTGAGGGGGCGGGCCCGCCGCCCCCCGGGGGTCTCGCGGCGGGCGCTCACGGCCCGGAAACTCTGCGGTAGATTTCCGCCGCTCGTCCCCACAACTCGAATCCGGAGGCGCCTTCGGGAAGACGCTCCCGGCGACCGATCACGAGGGCCCCCTGCGGGCACAGCCTCTCCTCGATCCGGCGGAGCGCTTCGCGCTGCAGCCCATCATCGAAGTACGTGAAAGCCAGGTTCCGGCAGAGGACGAGGTGGAACCGCTCGTCCGGCGCCGCCACCCGGAGATCTTGCTCCCGGAAACTCACCGGCTCCCGGAATGCCTCCCGCACGCAGAACCCGCCCGCCGCCGGGACGAAGGCCGCCGCCACCACATCCTCAGGAAGCTCCCTGAGGCTGCCGGCGGGGTAACAGGCCTTGACCCC
>DASPOZ010000032.1:0-5132 GCA_035625755.1 Candidatus Sulfotelmatobacter sp. | reverse complement strand
TGCTCGCGGGGCCCCCCCCCGCCGCGGCGGAGCCCCCCGGCAGCGTGCAGGAGGCCCTCCTCCGGGCCAAGCCGGCCGTGGCCCTCATCGTGACCGAGGTCGGCGCCAGCGTGCGGGCCCGCTGCGGCCCCCGGGAGGTCCAGGCCACCGCCCGCGTGCACAGCGCCACGGGCACCGGCTGGTTCCTGGCCGGCGACGGCCGCCTCATCACCAACGCCCACGTCGTCCAGCCCGCCTACCGCCCCAGCGAGGACCTGCGCCGGGCCTGGACCCGCCAGGCCGTGGAGGCCGCCTGCCTCCCCGCCCTCTTGCAGGCCCAGGGCCTCGCCCGCGGCCAGCGCCCGGAGGTGGAGGAGCGCCTGCGCCGCCAGATCCAGGACGCCAGCGTCCCCACCGCCACGGTGACCTTCGCCCCCCAGGTCTCCGTGGTCCTCTCCACCAGCAGTCGCCTCCCCGCCGAGGTGAAGAAGTACAGCCCCCCGGTCACGGAGGGCGCCGGCAAGGCCGGCCGCGACCTCGCCCTCCTCCAGGTGCCCGGCAAGGACTTCCCCACCCTCCCCCTGGCCGCCGGCCCCCCCGTCCAGATCGGCGATCCGCTACACATCCTGGGCTTCCCCGGCGTGGTCCTCAGCCACGAGCTGCTCAATCAAACCGCCTCCGTCGAGGCCTCCGTCACCAACGGGGCCATCTCCGGCTTCAAGGAGGACGTGGCCAACCAGCCCGTGATCCAGACCGACGCCCCCGCCGCCTGGGGCAACTCCGGCGGCCCCGCCGTGAACCGGCACGGGGAGGTGGTGGGGGTCCTCACCTTCGTCACCCTGGCCCCCGGCCCGGAGGGGAGCATCGTCCAGGGCTTCAACTTCGTCATCCCCGCCGCCGCCGTGCAGACCTTCCTCCAGGACACCGGGGTGGCCCCCAACGCCGGCTCCCGCTTCAACACCGCCTGGTGGGCGGGGCTGCGGGCCTTCTTCGCCGACGACTTCGCCACGGCCCAGGCCCGCTTCACCGAGGCCAACGGCATCCTCCCCAACCTCCCCGACGTCAAGCGCATGCTGGCCGAGGCCCAGGACAAGCTGGCCCATCCCCCCCCGCGCCCCTTCCCCTGGGCCTGGGTGGCCGGGGCGGTCACCCTGGCCAGCGGGGGCGGCTTCGGGGGGCTGTGGGCCCGCCGCTGGTGGCGCAACCGCTTCCGCATCAGCTCGGCCCAGGTGATCGGGCTGATGGAGGGGGGGCGCAGGCCGGTGTTCGTCGATTGCCGCCCGCGGAGCGATTTCGAGGCCAGCCCGCTGAAGCTCCCCGGCGCCGTCCGCCTGGCGCCCGAAGAGGCGGAGGCGGGCCGCCTGGACCTGCAGCTGGACCCGCAGCAGACCGTCGTCACCTACTGCAGCAGCCCGGAGGAGCAGACCAGCGCGCGGGTGACCCAGCTGCTGCGGCAGCGCGGCTACCACCACGTGCGCATCCTGCGGGGGGGGCTGGGGGGGTGGACCAACGCGGGGCTGCCGGTGGAGGCCAAGGCGCACCTGCCCTCCGTGGGGCTGGAGATCTACAAGAGCCTCTCGCTGGGCGAGCTGGAGCGGCGCCGCTTCGCGCCGGGGGAGACCATCTTCTTCCAGGGCGACGAGGCCAAGGGGGAGGCCTTCATCGTCCACTCGGGCAAGGTGGACATCTGCCAGCAGCGCAACGGCGAGGAGCGCGTCCTCCGCACGTTCGGCGAGGGCGAGCTGCTGGGCGAGATGGCGCTCTTCCGCAAGGCGCCGCGCTCGGCCAGCGCCGTGGCCACCACCGGCGTGGAACTCTTCGTGATCCGGACCGAGCAGTTGGACTGGCTGATCCGCAACCGTCCCCAGCTCACCCTCGAGATCCTGAAGCGCCTCTCGGACTGGGTGGCGACCGCCGTGAAGGCGGGCACGGCCTCCGGTGGCCCGCGCAACGCCTAGCCGCACCCGGTCTCAGGCGGGCGGTTCCGGCCTGCCCGCCGCCGGCGCGTCCTGCCCGGTTTCGTGGATGATGCCCAGGCACCGCGGTGCACGCCGGGGAGCGTGCGTCCCGCCCCATCCTGGGGGCACCCCGCACGCCCGGCACCTGCGGGCCGATGGGGTGATCCGATGAGCCCGCGGGGGCGCCTCTTCCGGAAGTACGTCGTCCTGTTCGTGGTGCTGGTCACCGGCGCGCTGGTGACCAGCGGGCTGGTGGAGATCTATTTCTCCTACCAGGAGAACAAGACGGGGCTGGTGCGCATCCAGCGGGAAAAGGCCGAGGCGGCGGCCTCCAAGATCGAGCAGTTCATCAAGGAGATCGAGAGCCAGATCGGCTGGACCACGCACTCCTCCTTCGTGCCGCGGGCCGCGGCCCTGGACCAGCGGCGCTTCGACTACCTGCGGCTGCTGCGCCAGGCCCCCAGCATCACCGAGATCAGCCACCTGGACGCCACCGGGAAGGAGATGCTCCGGGTGTCCCGCCTGGCCATGGACGTGGCGGCCAGCGGGGCGAACCTCTCGGCGGAGCCGAAGTTCGTGGAGGCCAGGGCCGGCCGAACCTATTTCAGCCCCGTGTACTTCCGCAAGGAGTCCGAGCCGTACATGACCATCGCCATGGCGGGCAGCGGCCAGGATGCCGGCGTCACCGTGGCCGAGGTGAACCTCAAGTTCATCTGGGAGGTCGTCTCGCAGATCAAGGTCGGCAAGGCCGGCTACTCCTTCGTGGTGGATTCCCGCGGCACGCTCATCGCCCACCCGGACATCAGCCTCGTCCTCCAGAAACGGGACCTCTCGACGTTCCCCCAGGTGCGGGCGGCCCGCGCCGAGGCGCCGCGCCGGGGGGACGAGCGCGACGTAGCCGCCGTGGTCCGGGACATCCAGGGGCGGCAGGTGCTCACCGCGCACGCCGCCATCTCCCCCCTGGCGTGGCTGGTCTTCGTGGATTTGCCGCTGGGGGAGGCCTTCGCGCCCCTCTACGCCTCCATCTACCGCACGGCCCTGCTGCTGGTGCTGGGCGTGGGGATGTCGCTCCTGGCCAGCCTGTTCCTGGCCCGCAAGATGGTCAACCCCATCCAGGCCCTCCAGGCCGGCGCGGCCAAGATCGGCGCCGGGGAACTGGACCAGCGCATCGAGGTGCATACCGGCGACGAACTGGAGGGGCTGGCCGAACAGTTCAACAGCATGGCCGCCCAGCTCAAGGAGTCGTACGCCGGACTGGAGCGGAAGGTCGAAGAGCGGACGCGCGACCTCAGCGAGGCCCTGGAGCAGCAGACGGCCACCGCCGAGATCCTGCGCGTCATCAGCAGCTCTCCCACCGATATTCAGCCGGTCCTGGACGCCGTCGCCGAGAACGCTGCTCGGGTCTGCGGCGGAACCAACGCCAATATCTGGCGCGTGGATGGGAATGCTCTCAGACTTGTGGCGTCTTACGGGTCCATTCCGACCCTTCCGCGGGGTGAGGGCATCCCCCTCGGGCGAGGGTCGATAGCCGGGCGTGCCGTGATCGAGCGCCGAACGATCCACATCCATGACATGGCGGTGGAGTCCGAGGCCGAGTTCCCCGAGTCCGTGGCGATTCAGAGACGTCTTGGCCATCGGACCACGCTCGCCACGCCATTGCTGCGGGAGGGTGTTCCCATAGGAGTCATTACGATTCGGCGCGCGGAGGTCAAGCCGTTCTCGGACAAACAGATCGAGCTTTTGAAGACCTTCGCCGCCCAGGCCGTGATCGCCATCGAGAACGTCCGCCTGTTCCAGGAACTCCAGGCGCGGACGGGCGAGCTGGCGCGGTCGGTGGAGGAGCTGAAGGCCCTGGGGGAGGTAGGCCAGGCGGTCAGCTCCACCCTGGACCTGCAGACGGTGCTCACGACCATCGTGGCCCGCGCCGTCCAGTTGTCTGGCACCGATGGCGGGGTGATCTACGAGTACGACGAGGGGCAAGAGGCGTTCTCCTTGCAGGCGACGCACAAGCTCGAAGAGGAGCTGGTGGAGGTTCTCCGGACCACGCCGCTCAGACTGGGCGAAGGCGCCATCGGGCGGGCCGGGATGGCCCGCGAGCCGGTGCAGATCCCCGACACCTTCGAAGAAGGCGCGTACCCGGGGCGGTTGCGTCAGATCATGATACGATCCGGCCTCCGGGGCCTCTTGGCCGTGCCGTTCCTCCGTGAAGACCGGGTCGTCGGCGGGCTCGTCGTGAACCGGAAGGCGCCGGGGGCGTTCCCGGAGGAGGTGGTCAATCTTCTGAAAACCTTCGCCACCCAGTCGGTGCTGGCCATCCAGAACGCGCGGCTGTTCCGCGAGATCGAGGAGAAGGGCCGGCAGCTCGAGGTGGCCAGCCGCCACAAATCCCAGTTCCTGGCCAACATGAGCCACGAGCTGCGGACGCCGTTGAACGCCATCCTGGGCTACACCGAGCTCATTATCGACAGCATCTACGGCGAGGTGCCCGAAAAGATCCGGGAGGTGTTGGAGCGGGTGGAGAAGAGCGGGCGGCACCTGCTGGGGTTGATCAACGACGTGCTCGACCTCTCGAAGATCGAGGCGGGACAGCTCACCCTCTCCCTCACCGACTACTCCATGCACGACGTGGTGCAGACGGTGTTCACGGCGGTGGAATCCCTGGCGGCGGAGAAGCGGCTGGCCCTGAAGGTGAGCGTGCCCCCGGACCTGCCGCCGGCCAAGGGGGACGAACGGCGCCTGGCGCAGGTGCTCCTCAACCTGGTCGGCAACGCCATCAAGTTCACGGAGGAGGGGGAGGTGCGGGTGCAGGCGGCAGTTTCCGATGGCGGCTTCGTGGTGTCGGTGGCGGACACGGGCCCCGGGATCGCCGAGACGGACCAGCAAAAGATCTTCGAGGAGTTCCAGCAGGCCGACAGCTCCAGCACGCGGGCGAAAGGCGGCAGCGGGCTCGGGCTCTCGATCTCCCGGCGCATCGTCGAGCTTCACGGCGGCCGTCTCTGGGTGGAATCCGCTCCCGGCCACGGCTCGACCTTCTATTTCACCGTGCCGCTCCTGGTGGAGCGGCCAGCGGAGCGAGCATGAAAAAGCGCGTCCTGGTCATCGAGGACCACGAGGAGAACCGGCGCATTCTTCGCTACCTCCTGGCGAGCGGCGGCTTCGAGATGATCGAAGCCGTAACCGGGGAAGAGGGAATCG
>DASPOZ010000031.1:0-21261 GCA_035625755.1 Candidatus Sulfotelmatobacter sp. | reverse complement strand
CCGAAAGGACCGCCCCGTGTCCGGCGAGGATGGCGGGCTGGCGGGCCCGGAGGAGCCGCCCGGCGGCCTGTTTGATCGCATCGCGATCGTGGGTCTTGGTCCGGTGGAGGGTCGGACGGGTCCAGCCCTCCACCTGGACGGTCTGCTCTTGCACGTCCGCGGGGAGGCACAGGTGGACGGGGCCCGGCCTGCCTCCGGTGGCCGCGCGCAGGGCGGTCTGCCACATGCCCAGGAGGAGGTCGGCCCTGGATACCACGGCGCTGTAGCGCGTCATGCACTTGAGGAGGTCAACGCTGTTCACCCCCTCGCCCCCGGATTCAGGCAGCGTCCCCTTTCCGCACGGCTTCGTTGCGGCCTGTCCCGTCAGGACCACTATGGGGATGGAATCGGCGTAGGCGCACGCCACGCCGGCGATCAGATTCGTCGTCCCTGGCCCGGAGTTCGCCACGCAGGCACCGAGGCCGCCGCTCACGCGCGCGTAACCATCGGCCATCAAGGCCGCGCCGGCTTCGTGCCTTGCCACCACGATCTGAGCGCGGCGCCCTCCCGTGGCGCGGACGATGGGAACCACGGCGCCCCCCACCACACCGAAGATGTGCGGCACGCCCGCCTCCGCGAGGACGTCGATGAGGCATTCGGCGGCCTTGCACGCTTTTCCCTGGCCCTCGGCGAGCCCGTCGCCGGCCCGAGCCCCCGAGGGGAGAGGGTCGCTCATGGAGTGTGCCGACCCATGGCGTGCCTCCCGGACGTGAGGACGGCCAGGCCTTCCGCCGCGCCGGGCCTCCGCCGGGCGCGCGCGGGCCGCCCGCCGCCGGCGCTTCTCTGCGGGCGCGGGGCCCGTTCCTGCGCGTGAAGACGAGAACGGCCTGCGATGGACCCGGCGGGGATTACGGATGAGGCCTCGCCCTGGCAAACGGCGCGTCGGGGACGCCGAGCCGGGGCGAGGCCTTTCTTCAGGGCGGGCCGAGAGGGACTCCGGGGGGGCTGAAGGGGAGGGCGCGGCGCCGGGCCAGGATTGACCGGGTGCCCCGTGTGCCCTATGATGTGATTGGTATGTGCATCCACCCTAGGGAGGGTACTATACCACAGAACGGAACTCTGCGCGCAAGGGAAAGGAGGGGGGCGCTCCGGTTTCGACGGGGATCGAAGGGTAGCGGCTGCATGCCGAGGTCCCGCAGCCTCGTAAAAAGGCGGGAACAAACCAACTGCCAACGCTGAGTTGGCCCTCGCTGCCTAACGGCTAGCGACGTCCTGCCCGCGGCGCCCGCCGCGCGGGGTCAGGGCGCCATACAGGTGGGCTAGCCAGGAGCTGGCGCCTCGCGGCTCTGAGCGAAATCCACAGGGGCTAGTCCGGCGGGAACCCTGCCTGTAGGGGTTCCGCGGGGCGAACGAAAAATACAGGCTACGCATGGAGATGCCGTTGCACGACGGTCTTCGGACGCGGGTTCGACTCCCGCCGCCTCCACCAGCCTTCCGCCTGCGGGGGACCCCCTGGGTCCCCCGTCGGTTTTCGGGCCAAGGGGACTGCCTGCCGGCGTGGAAAGGGTGCCCCTGCCTCGGGAGGACCACCGCCTCTCCCGCAACGGGGCCACTCCGGCGCGGCGTGTCCGGGCCCGTCTGAGCGTCCTGAGTCCGAAAAACGCTTCACCATCCTTGCCGTTCCGCACCCGTTCCCCACGGCACGCGAAGGGCCCCGCGCAACCGGCCGTGGCAAGGGACGCGCCCTGAATCAGGTCCGGGCCACGGGAACGGGCATGGCAACAGGAACGATCCGTCCAGGGACTTCCGAACTCAGAAGATTAGCGGCGGCCCCTCAGGACCTGCGGCAGGATCGTTCGGTGCCAGAAGTCGAGCTGGCGCCGGAGGATCTCGGTGGTGAGGCCGGCCTCGGGGAACCGGTCCCGCAGTTTCGCCAGGGCCCAGTCCGGGATCTTCATCGTCCGCAACTGGTCCAGGGGGATCAACTCCATGGTGTCCCCCACGTCCTTGGCCAGGTTCATGGCCGGGACGCCGATCAGGTACGTGGTATCGCTCAAGGGCGCATCGGCTTTCTCTTCGCGCTTCACGATCCGGCCCAGCAGCAGCATGCCCCTCTCCCTGTGCTCCGACGGGCGATGACCGTCGGTCGCCCTGCCCGCCCGCCGGGCGGGATGATCCGGTGCTTGGGCAGGGAGCCTAGCGGCTGACGCCCGCGCCGTCAACAGGCGCGGCGGGGCCCCTTTCCACTTGACAATGGGGCGGGGCGGCCCCTAGGCTGTTTTGCCGGTGCCGCGCGCGCGGGCTCGTCTCGTGCCCGCTCGGGGGAACCGGTGGCCGCCCCGCCACGTCGCCGGAGGGACCCATCATGACGGTCAAGGGCACGAAGGCTCCCGGGGGCCTCGGCGGGCTGGAGAGGAAGCAGCTGCACGACCTGCTCCGCTCCATGCTCCTGATCCGCCGTTTCGAGGAGAAGGCCGCCGAGATGTACGCGCTGGGGAAGATCGGCGGGTTCCTCCACCTCTACATCGGCGAGGAGGCGGTGGCGGTGGGAGCCATCTCCGTCCTGCGGCCGGACGATTACGCCATCTCCACGTACCGCGACCACGGGCACTGCCTGGCCAAGGGCAGCGACCCCCGGCGGGTCATGGCCGAGCTCTTCGGCAAGGCGGACGGCCTCAGCAAGGGCAAGGGCGGATCCATGCACCTGTTCGACCGGACCCACCACTTCCTGGGGGGTCACGCCATCGTGGGGGGGCATATCCCCATCGGCACCGGGGTGGGGTTCGCCATCAATTACGAGGGGGGAGACCAGGCGGTCCTCTGTTTCTTCGGGGATGGGGCGGTGCAGCAGGGGGTCTTCTACGAGTCTTTGAACCTGGCCTCGCTGTGGAAGCTCCCGGCGATCTACATCTGCGAGAACAACCGGTACGCCATGGGCACCGCGCTGGAGCGTACCACCGTGGGCACCGCCCTGGACCGCCGGGGCCAGCCGTTCGGCGTCCCGGGGGAAGCGGTGGATGGGATGGACGTGCTGGCGGTGCGCGAGGTGGTGGGTCGGGCCGTGGAGCGGGCCCGCCGCGAGAAGACCCCATCCCTGATCGAGGCACAGACCTACCGGTTCCGCGGCCACTCCATGCGGGACCCGGCGGCGGCCGTCTACCGCACCAAGGCCGAGGTGGAGGAGGAGCGGAAGCGGGACCCCATCCACCTGTTCCACGATCGGCTGGCGGAGGCCGGGCAGTTGACCGAGGCCGAGTGGAAGGCCTTGGAACAGGAGGTCGCGGTGGCCGTGCAGGAGGCGGTGGACTACGCGGAGGCCTCGTCGCCCCCGCCGCTGGAGTGGCTGCTGACCGACGTCTACACCGATTGAGCGGGGCGGGGAGGAGGCCGCGATGCCCGTCATCACCTACCGCGAGGCCCTGAACCAGGCCCTGCGCGAGGAGTTGCGCCGCGACCCCAAGGTTTTCCTCATGGGGGAGGAGATCGGGCTCTACCAGGGGGCCTACAGAGTGACCCAGGGCCTGCTGGAGGAGTTCGGCCCCAAGCGCGTGGTGGATACGCCCATCTCGGAGGCCGGCTTCTGCGGCGTGGGGATCGGCGCCGCCATGGCGGGCCTGCGCCCCGTGGTGGAGTTCATGACGTTCAACTTCGCCATCGTGGCCCTGGACCAGATCGTGAACCACGCGGCCAAGATCCTCTACATGTCCGGCGGGCAGTACCCGATACCCATGGTGATCCGGGGGCCGGGCGGGCCCGGCGCCCAGGTGGCGGCCCAGCACTCCCAGAGCATGGAGGCGTACTTCTACCACGTCCCGGGCCTCAAGGTGGTGCGGCCGGCCACCCCGCGGGACGCCAAGGGGCTGCTCAAGAGCGCCATCCGGGACGACAACCCGGTGATCTTCATCGAGTCGGAGCTCCTCTACAACCTGAAGGGCGAGGTGCCCGACGAGGAGTACGTCATCCCCCTGGGCGTGGCCGAGGTGAAGCGGGAAGGGACCGACGCGACGCTCATCGCGTACAGCCGCCAGCTCCACCTGGCCCTGGAGGCGGCCGAGGATTTAGCCCAAGAAGGGGTCTCGGTGGAGGTGATCGATCCCCGCACGCTCCGCCCCATGGACAAGCGGACCATGCTGGAGTCCGTGCGCAAGACGCACCACGCCATCGTGCTGGAGGCGGGGGCCGGGTTCGCCGGGATGGGGTCGGAGATCGCCGCCTTCATCCAGGAGGAGGCCTTCGATCACCTGGACCATCCGGTGGAGCGGGTGACGGGGGCCAATGCCCCCATGCCCTATGCGCGGAACCTCGAGCTGGCCAAGACGCCGAACAAGCAGAGGGTCATCGCGGCGGTCCGCAAGGTCCTCTCGTCCTGAGTCCGCCCTCGGCGGGCTGAGCGCCTGCCGCTTCTGGGATCCGCCCGCCTGTTCCGCGTCCCCCACGAAATCGGGAGAGCACGGATGTCCTTCAAGGTCGTGATGCCCAAGCTGTCCGATGCCATGCAGGAGGGGCGCATCCTCCAGTGGCTGAAGCGGGAGGGGGATCGGGTGGAGGGGGGCGACCCCATCGCCTCCATCGAGACGGACAAGGCCGAGATCGAGATGGAGGCCTTCGGCTCCGGCGTCCTCCGCAAGATCGTCGTGCCGGCGGGGCAGTCGGCGCCGGTGGGATCCCTCATCGGCGTCATCGCCGATCCGGAGGAGGACATCTGCGCGATCGTCGCCGGCGGCCCCGCCCCCGCACGGGCCGCAGCGCCCGCGCCGGCCCCCCCGGCCTCGTCGCCTGCCGCCGCGCCTCCATCCCCGCCGGCGTCGGACGAAGGGTGGCTCCGCGCCTCCCCGGTGGCACGCCGCCTGGCACGGGAAGCGGGGATAGACCTTTCGGCAATCCGCGGCTCCGGGCCGCAGGGGCGGATCCTGGAGCGGGACGTGGAGGCCTTCGTGGCCGCCCGCCCGGCGGCCCCGCCGGCGGTCGCCGCCGCGACGCCACCGGCGGCGCCGCAGGTGGTCGCCGCCGGCAAAGATGACTTCGAGGAGCGGGACCTGTCCGCCATGCGCCGCGCCATCGCCGCCCGCATGGTGCAGAGCAAGGCCCCGGTCCCCCACTTCTACCTGACCACCGAGGTGGACATGGGGCAGGCGGCCGAGTTCCGGGAGGCCGTCAACGCCTTCGAGGGCGGCGGGAAGAAGATCAGCTTCACGGACCTCATCGTGAAGGGCTGCGCGCTGGCACTGGGGCGGCATCGCCTGGTGAACGCGGCCTACGTGGACGGGAAGATCCGGCTCTACCGCCGGGTGGATGTGGGGATCGCCGTGGCCCTGGAGGATGGGCTCATCACCCCCGTGGTGCGCCGGTGCGACCAGAAGACGCTCCGGCAGATCGGCCAGGAGGCCGCCGAGCTGGCGGAGCGGGCGCGGGGCCGGAAGCTCACGCCGCAGGAGTACACGGGGGCCACCTTCACGGTCTCCAACCTCGGCATGTTCGACATCGTGGAGTTCTCGGCCATCATCAACCCGCCCGAGGCGGCCATCCTGGCGGTGGGGGCCATCCTGCAGAAGCCGGTGGTGGTGGAGGGGGCCGTGGCCGTGCGCCGCCGGATGCGGCTCACCCTCTCCGGCGACCACCGGGTGATCGACGGGGCCACGGGCGCCCGCTTCCTGCAGGACGTCAAGACGATGTTGGAAAAGCCCTACCTGCTGGTGGTGTAGCGGCGTTCCCGCGCCCGGCCGGCTCCGCGGGGTGGCCCGCGGCTGCCGCCGGGGGGCGGGGCGGAGCGAACGATCGGGAACGGGTACGGGAACGGGAACGGAAGTGCGGAGGGGGGCGTGGGGAACGGCGAGCGGTACGACCTGACGGTGATCGGGAGCGGCCCGGGCGGCTACGTGGCGGCCATCCGCGCCGCACAACTCGGCCAGAAGGTGGCCATCGTGGAGGCGGACCGCCTGGGAGGGGTCTGCCTCAATTGGGGGTGCATCCCCACCAAGGCCCTCCTGCGGAACGCCGAGGTGGTGAGCCTCTTCCAGCGGGCGGGGGACTTCGGCATCGCCTGCGACGGCTTCCGTGCGGATTTCGGCGAGGCGGTGAAGCGCAGCCGCCAAATCGCTGGGAAGTTCAACAAGGGCGTCGAGTTCCTCATGAAGAAGAACAACGTCCGCGTTCACATGGGCCGCGGGCGCCTGGCGTCGCCGGGCACGGTCCAGGTGCTGGGGGAGGGGGACGCCGTGCGGGACACCCTCGGGACGGGCCGCGTTCTCCTGGCCACGGGATCGCGCCCGAAGGGCCTCCCCGGGCTCGCCATAGACGGGCAGCGCGTCCTCACCAGCACGGAGGCCATGCTCCTGCCACAGGCGCCCAAGTCCATCGCCATCGTGGGTGCCGGGGCCGTGGGGGTGGAGTTCGCGGACATCTTCCATGCCTACGGGGCCCAGGTGACGCTGGTGGAGATGCTCCCCCAGATCGTCCCGCTGGAGGACGCCGAGGTGGCCCAGGTCCTGGCGCGGTCCTTCACGCGGCGGGGGATCCAGCTGCGCACCGGTACCACGGTGGAGCGGGCCGAGGTGGCGGCAGACGGCGTGCGATTGGTGCTCGGCGGCGAGGGGGCCGGCGAGCTGCGGGCCGACATGGTCCTGGTGGCCATCGGCCGGGCCCCGAACGTGGAGGGCCTCGGGCTGGAGGCGGCCGGTGTGGCCACGGGGGCGGGCGGGTTCATCGCGGTCAACGAGCGCTTCGAAACTTCCGCCCCCGGGATCCTGGCCATCGGGGACGTCATCGGGCCGCCGCTCCTGGCCCACGCCGCCTCGGCCGAGGGGATCGCGGCCGTCGAGTTCGCCGCCGGAATGGACCGGCCGCGCGTGGATCCGCTGCGCGTCCCCGGCGTCACCTACTGTCACCCGCAGGTGGCCAGCATCGGGGTCACCGCCGCCAAGGCCCAGGCCGCTGGGTGGAAGGTGAAGGAGGGGAAGTTCCCCTTCCAGGCCTCGGGGATGGCCCAGGCCAGCGGGGACCCCGAGGGCTTCGTGAAGGTGGTGGCCGACGCCGAGTACGGGGCGGTCCTCGGCGTGCACATCGTGGGGCACGGGGCCGCCGAACTGATCGCGGAGGTCGGGGTGGCCATGACGCTGGAGGCATCGCTGGAAGACCTGGCGCACGTCATCCACGCGCACCCCACGCTTTCCGAGAGCGTCCACGAGGCCCTCCTGGGGGCCATGGGGCGCGCCCTCCACCTCTAGCAGGCCGCTGAAAAAGGCCCATCGTCTCTCCCCGCTGCCCCGGCGGCAGCGGGTGGGGCGTTGGCGCGCTCGGGCGCTCGCTGCGACGTACCCGGCGTACGCCTCGCTCGGCCCTTCGCGCGCCGCCTTGCACCTGGACCTTTTTGAGCGGCCTGCGCAACAGCAGGTATTTCAGCAGCATGCCAGCGATTGCGGATTGCGGAATGCGGAATGGGGAGGGACCGGCCTTCTGCGGACCCCCCGTTTGTTTCGTGTGGCGCCTCGGGGTGCGGGACTACGGCGAAACGCTGGAGGTGCAGCGGCGGCTGGCCCGGGCCCGGATGGCCGGCGAGGTGCCGGACCTCCTCCTCCTGGTGCAACACCCCCCCGTGATCACGTGCGGGCGGGGCACCCGGCCCGAGCACCTCCTGGCCGCGCCGGAAGACCTCCGGAGGCGCGGGGTGGGGGTGTACGAGGTGGAGCGGGGCGGAGACGTCACCTATCACGGGCCGGGCCAGCTCGTGGGCTATCCCATCCTGGATCTGCACGGGTACGGATTGGACGTGCACCGGCACCTCCGCCGGATCGAACGGGCCGTCATGGGGGCGTTGGCGGCGGCGGGCCTGCCGGCCGGCGTCACACCGGGCCGCACCGGCGTGTGGGTGGGCGACCGCAAGATCGCCTCCATCGGGGTTCACGTGTCCCGCTGGGTGACGTGGCACGGGTTCGCCCTGAACGTCTGCACGGACCTGCGGGACTTCGACCTGATCGTGCCCTGCGGCCTCCACGGCGTGCGGATGACCTCCCTAGCGGCGGAACTGCGGCGCGACGTGGCCGTGGGCGAGGTGGAGCCCCTCATGGTGGCCGCCTTCGCGGAGGCCTTCGGGGCCGCCGTGCGCCCCTGGGGTCCGGAGGACGCCGCGCGTTTGCATCCCGCCGCCTCCTGCATCCCCGGCTAGGAGTCCGTCCGAGTAACCCTCTGGAGGGCCGTCCCCGGTACTGCCCGCAGGTGCGAGCACCGAGCCCTTCCGCTGGGCCGGGGCCCCCGCCTGCGGGGGACGGCCTCAAGAAAATGCCGGGGTTGCGCAGCACCGAGGACAGAACCGGGGGCGGTCCTCCTTACTCCTGGCAAGACACGGGTCCGCGTTACTCGGACGGACTCCTAGTGTCCTGTCTCCGAAGCTCACCAGATTGTCTCCCCACTCGTGATCCGACAGGCCCGGAGCGAACGGAGAGGTGGCGGGCGAACCGTTGACCCCTGAGACGAGGGCGGGTCGGAGCGGTACTTCGATGGGCGACGCCGTGATCGTGGTGCCGGATGACTTCCCGGCGGCCCTGGCCGGGACGCCCGCCCTGATGCGCCTCAAGACGGTGGGGAGGGTGATCCACCACGAGACGCGGCCAGCGGATCCTGTGGAGCTGGCCCGGCGCACCGCCGGGGCCGCCGTGGTGGTGAACATCCGCGCCTACTCCAAGTTCACGGCGGACCTCCTGGCCGGCTGCCCCATGCTCCGGCTGATCTCCGTGTGGGGCACGGGCACGGACCACGTGGACCTGGAGGCCTGCCGTCGGCGCGGCGTGGCCGTCACCAACACGCCGGGGGCCAACGCCCTGGCCGTAGCCGAACACACCGTGGCCCTGATGCTGGCCGCGGCCCGGCAGATCCCCCGGCTGGACCGCGAGACGCGCGAGGGGACGTGGCCTCGGGGCCTCGGCGTCCAGCTGCACGGCAAGACCCTCGGGATCCTTGGGCTGGGGGCGATCGGCCGGTTGGTGGCGCCGCTGGCGGGCGCGCTGGGGATGCGGGTGGTGGCCTGGACCTACCATCCGGACCCCGGCCTGGCCCGCCAACTGGGGGTGGAACTGCTGGACTTCGAACGGGTGCTGGCGGAGGCCGACATCCTGACGGTCCACCTGCGGCAGACCGCCGAGAGCGCCGGCCTCTTGGGCTTCCGGGAGATCGCACGCATGAAGCGGGGGGCCATCCTGGTGAACACGGCCCGCGGCCCCCTCGTGGACCGCCCCGCCCTCCAGGAGGCCTTGCGGAGCGGCCACCTGACGGCGGCCGGCCTGGATGTTTTTGCCGTCGAGCCGGTCCCGGCCGACGACCCCCTCCTGGCGCTGCCCAACGTGGTCCTCACCCCGCACTGCGCCGGCATGGTGCCAGAGGCCATCCTGGCCGGCCTGGAGGCGGCCGTGGATAACGTGGCCCACTTCCTGGCCGGCCGCCCCGCCACCTACGTGATGCCGCCGCCGGCCGCTCCCTGAGGCCCCCGGCGCACACTCTATGGGACGGGGCGCGGCCGGCTGGCCGGGCCGCCAAGAGGGGCCGGAAGCCCGAGAGCAGCCAACCGGCGGGGGCGGCTCGCGGCCCCCGCAGAGGTTTGGGGCCCCCTTGGGCCCGGGGCGCGGGGCATGTTCGGTGTTGACAGCGTTCAGGCCGCTCTCATAGACTCGCACGCGATGTGCCATGGCGCGCGGGCGATCCTCGGGCGCGAGGTTTTTCGGATGCCGATGGCCGGGTGAGGAGGGGTCACTTCCATGCGCAAGCGACGGAATTGGCTGGCAGTATGGACGGGGTTGCTGGTGGTGGCCGCCGGTGGGGCCGCCGGGGCGGCGGAGCAGACGGGGGGCGCCGGGAAGGCCGCGGAGACACCGCCCGGCCTCCATTTCTCCCTGGCGGCGCAGACACCGGCTCCGAGCGGGGGGGCCGAACCGACCTTCACCCTCACCATCAAGGAGAGCATCCTCCTGGCCCTCAAGAACAACCTGGATATCACCATCGAGGCGTTCAACCCGCGCATCCGCGAGGGGGATATCGCCACCGCCAAGTCTGCCTTCGACCCGGTCTTCACGGGCAGCGTGAGCGATGGCCGGTCCCGCACCGAGAACAACACGGCCTCCTTCATTCCGGGCTCCCTCTTTTCCTCGAATATTAGCACATTCACCTTTAACCTCCAGTTGAACGATAAGCTGCCCACGGGCGCCTCGGCCCAACTGGCGTGGACCAACCAGCGGAACCGCAGCAACAGCTTCGGCATCAACTTCAACCCGAACTACAACACGGCGCTCACGCTCACCCTCACGCAGCCGTTGCTGAAGAACTTCGGCATCGACGTCAATGAGACCCCCATCAAGCTGGCCATCAACAACCGCCAGATCGCGCGGAGCACCCTCACGACGCGGATCTACGATGTGGTCACCAACACGCAGGGCGCCTACTTCGATCTGGTCTCGGCCATCGAGCAGTTGGAGGTGGCCCGGCAGTCCCTGGCCTTGGCCCGCGACCTGGTGGACCTGAACAAGGCCCGCGTCCGCGCGGGGGTGGCGGCACCGGTGGAGGTGACCCAGGCCGAGGCCACGGCGGCGGCGCAGGAAGGGAATGTGCTGACTGCCGAGAAGGCGGTGAAGGACGCCGAGGATAACCTCCGAGTCATCCTGAACCTGCCGGGCAGTCCCGCCGGCTGGGAGGGGACCATCGTGCCGGCGGAGCGGCCCGCCTTTCAGGTGGTGACGGTGGACCTTCCGGAGAGCATCCGGACGGCCCTCAGCAAGCGGTCGGAGTACGAGGCGGCGAAGGTGGACGTGGCCAACAAGGATCTGAACCGGCGGCTGGCGAAGAATCAGCTCCTCCCCGAGTTGGACGCCGTGGGCAGCGCCGGCCTCACCGGGCTGGACGGTGTCGTCCGAACGAATCGAGGGGCCACCATCGTCAGCGCCGGAGGCGAAGGGAGCAGCCTGGGGAACATGGTGTCGGCGCAGTTCAACAACTGGTCCGCCGGCCTGACCCTCACGGTCCCGCTGGGCAACCGCGCCGCCGAGGCCGGTTACACCCAGGCCGCGCTGCAGGAGGATCAGTCCCGCGTCTCCCTCCGCAACCTGGAACTGCAGATCACCGCGCAGGTGCGCGAGGGCGTGCGCCGGATCGAAACGGGGGCCAAGCAGGTGGAGGCGGCCCGGGTGGCCCGCGTGCTGGCCGAGGAGCAGCTGCGCATCGAGACGCTGCGTCTGCGGGCCGGGGTCTCCACGACCTTCAACGTGACCACATTCCAGACGCAGCTCGCGACCGCCCGAGCCAACGAGGTGACGGCGGTGAACACCTACCAGAAGGCCCTGGTCAACATGGAGCGGGTGCGGGGCACGGTGCTGGAGAAATTCCAGATCCAGCTCTAGCAGGCTGCTGAAAAGGCCCTACATCTTTCCCCGCTGCCCCGGCGGCAGCGGGCGAGCTCCGACGTACGGACCAAGGACGCCTCCGACCCACTTTCGTGGGCACCCGGTGCTGCGCGCGCCGCCTTGCATCCGGGCCTTTGTGAGCAGGCCGGGCAAGGGGAAGGTCTTTAAGCGTCCTGGCAGGAGGTGACCCCTCAGGCGGGGGCGCTGCTGCGGGATGTCTGCGCCCTGTCCACAGTCTCCAGGATATCGGCCGCCTTGAAGGGCTTGGCCACCACCCGGAAGGCCCCGGCCCGTGCCCCACGGCCCGCCTGACACCCCCCCGGGTCCGCCGTGGTGAGCACCACGGGGACACCTGGTGCCACTTCGCGCAGGAGAGAGAGGGCCGTCTCGCAGGGGACGCCGGACAGTTGGAGGTCCAGCAGCACCAGGTCGAACGCGCCGCACATCATCGCCCGCACGGCATCGCAGAGGTTATCGTAGCCCTCCACGTCGCGCCCGGCTTCCCTCAGGATGCCCGTCAGGAATGTCCTGGCGTCCGCATCGTCCTCCACGATCAAGATCCTCACCGGGCGACCCTCCGCTCCAGATTGCCTAGGCCGCTATACGGCAATGTCCGTGCCACCCAAGGCATACTATAACCCATTGATTTTCTGTCCCTTTTCGCTACGCGGCCTGCGGGATTCCCGGACAAAGCGCCTTGAGCCCGTCCCTCTGCGGCCAACTTGCCCGAACAGAGTTCGGAAGGGTGCGGGCCGGGGTGCCTGTGGCAAACGGAGCGTGAGCCCGGCCGCACGGTGAGCGCGCGATGGCACGCCTGAGCGCGGACCAGATGCAGGGTCTGCTCAAGACTTTCGCCGGCTGGAACTTCGGCCAGAATCCCATCAGCACGCCGGTCGGCATGCCGGCCTGCACCCCAGGCGACCGGCATCTTGGACTTCAACGGAGGGGCGGCCAGGAAAGTCTAAGCGGGGGTGGACCTCCTCGACGGTCTAGACCGGGGGAGGGGCGAGGTGCGTCGGTGAAGGGAGGCTCGCCTTTCCAAGCTGCTCAACCCCCCCGGGGCAGGCACTAAGGCCCAAGGGCAGGAAGCTGGGTCGGGGGTGCTCGTGGTCCGTACGCCGCGTTGCCGCGAGAGCGCCCGCACGTCTTTCACTGTCCTTCCGTCAGCAGCAGGGGCTGTTACCGCGCTCTTTCGGCAGCCCGCCAGACGGGCGGACGGGTTCGCCGGCAGACTGCGGGGCCGTGTGGGACCCTGGCAGGAGATCGGGACCGGACCTAGTCGAAGTTGTACTCGCCGGAGGCGCTCGAGTGTCCCACGGTTCCGCTCGCCTGGAAGGTGGCCCCCGCACCCGCAGTCCCTATGCTCCAGGCCTGGACCTCGCCCGTGACGCCGTTGGTCGCGAAGGAATAATCCAGGCCGCGAGTGAAGGGGTCGGTGGAGTGGGCCAGATACACCGTCCCCCCCGGGGCGGTCCCGTCGTACAAGGTGGTATAGGTGGCGACCCCCGGCACTGTATTGGTATCGGCGAGATAGAGAAGAGGCTGGGTGACGACGTTGCGGGTGTCGCTCATGGCCTGGGAGTTCTTGGCGCGGCGCTGCGATAGGAGGAGGTTGGGGATGGCGATGGCCGCTAAAATTCCGATGATCGCCACGACGATCAGCAGCTCGATCAAGGTGAACCCGGCCCGTGACCTCCGCAGGCAGTCCAGCGCCATGTGAGGCTTTCCCTCCAGGAGTGAGACTTGAGCAGGATATATGCCAGAGTCTTCGGTGGGGGAACAGAGAGCCGGGTGAAAATCGAAGGGGGGGACGGATAGAATTTCCCGACTTGCGGACTTGTCCCTCCGGACTGCGGCGGGTGAGGGACATGATTTTCCGGAGGCCCGGTGGGAATGGTCGCAGGGAGGTGACGGGGCATGCCGCTCGGCGTGACGGCTTTCGTCGCTCCCGGGCACCGAATTCGTGGTCAACCAATGGTCTGGTGGTCTGGCTTGCCTAACGCAACGAGCCGTACGGGGATCGCGCTCGCCTCAGGTCACGTATCCGTTGTCACCCTTCGCCCTCGCGTCCCGCGGTCGACTTCCCGCGTCGCGCCCGGCCTATGGGTGGGCGCCCGCACCCCAGGGGGGAATCACGTCATTGGCGGCTCCGGCAGGCGCTGGCACGGCCGGGCTGGAGACGGGAGCCGGCCGGGGCGCGCCCGACGAGACGGGGACCGGGCCGCGACCGCGCAAGAAAAACTCCGTCAACCCGTCCGGCTCGCCCGGCGGCACCGCCTCGCCCGTGCGGGGGTTCACCACGGCGGCGTAGACGCCGTCCGGTTGCTGGAAGGGGATGGGCTCCGTGCCCCGCAGGGCGCGACGCATGAAGTCGGTCCAGATGGGGACCGCCACGCGGCCGCCCGTCTCGTGCGACCCGATGGAACGCGGCGTATCGTATCCCACCCACACCCCGCCCACCAGCGAGGGGGTGAACCCGACGAACCAGAGATCCGTGGCGTCCTGAGTGGTGCCGGTCTTCCCGGCGGCCGGGCGGCCCAGCGCCTGGGCGCGCCGTCCCGTGCCCCGCTCGATCACTCCCTGGAGCAGCGAGGTCAGGAGAAACGCTACTTCTTCGCTGAGGACGCGTTGGGCTTCGGGCCGCCGGTCCAGTCGAACGTCGCCGCCCGCCCCCACCACCTGCCGCACGGCCGTCGGCGGGACGCGGAGCCCACGGTTCGCGATGACGCCGTAAGCCGAGGCCAGCTCCAACAACGTGACCTCCGAGGTCCCCAGGGCCAGGGTCAGGTCCCGCCGGAGGGGTCCGGTGAGGCCCATGCGGCCGGCCACATCCAGCACGGGATCCACCCCCACCATGTCGAGCAGTCGGACGGTGGGAACGTTGATGGACTCCTCCAGGGCCTCCCGCATGGTCACGCGGCCGCGGAACCGCCGGTCGTAATTCTCGGGCGACCACGTCCCGGAACCGCGCCCCCAGCCAGCGGGGTAGGTCATGGGGACATCGTCCAGGAGCGTGGTGAGCGGGAGCCCGGCCTCGATGGCCGCCGCGTACACGAAGGGTTTGAACGCGGACCCCGGCTGCCGGCGAGACTGGACGGCCCGGTTGAACTGGCTCCGGCCGTAGTCCAGGCCGCCCACCATCGCCTGGATCTCGCCGCCGCGCGGGTCCAGCGCGATGAGGGCCCCTTCGAGCCCGGCCCCCCCCGCGCGCTGGGCCCCGGCCGCAGCCTTCGCGCCCTTCCCCCTGGCGCCGCCCGCCCCGCCCGCCCCGGGGGTCTGAAAGGCCCGGATCCCTTCCCGCAGGGCCTCCGTCGCCGCCCGCTGGAGCCGGAGGTTCAATGTGGTGGAGACCCGGAGCCCTCCCCGGGCCACGGCGGCGGGCCCCAGTTCCGCCTCGAGCTGCTTCTGCACATAGTCGGCGAAGTACGGCGCGATCCCGCGGGCCGCGAAGAAGGGCTTGGTCCGTACCGGCTCCCGCTGGGCCGCACGGGCGCGGGCGGGGGAGAGCATCTTCGCCTCGACCATGCGCGCCAGCACATGATCCCGCCGCGCCTTGGCCCGTTGCGGGTAGGTGATGGGCGAGGACCGGGACGGCGCCTTGGGCAGGCCGGCCAGCAGGGCGGCCTCGGCCAGCGTCAGGTCCGCCACCCCCTTGCCGAAGAAGGTGCGCGCGGCCGCCTCCACCCCGTAGGCCCCGTCGCCGAAATACACGGCGTTGAGGTACATCTCCAGGATCTTCTCCTTTGAATAACGCCGTTCCAGCTCGCGGGCCAGTTGGACCTCCTTCATCTTCCGGGAGAGCGTGCGCTCGTTGGTGAGGAAGAGCGTCTTGGCGAGCTGCTGGGTGATGGTGCTGCCGCCTTCGGTGATCCGGCCGGCGGTCAGGTTGCGCAGGGCGGCCCGGGCCATCCCCTGCAGGTCCACGGCGCCGTGCTGGAAGAACCGCGCGTCTTCCACGGCCACCACGGCATCCCGTAGGACCTTGGGGATCCGGGCCAGGGGCAGGAAGATCCGGAAGTCGCCCAAGACGGCGAAAGGCTCCCCGTCGTCGGCGTACAGGATGGCCGGCTCGCCCGGCTGGAACAGATCCGCCGCCTCCAGCCGGGAGAGGGCGTCCTCGGGCAACGGCAACGCCGCCCGCGCCGGGCAGGGCGCCCACAGGATGCAGGCGGCCAGCGCGGCGGCCGCGGCGGCCCGCGGCCGGCGCCGAGGAGGGGCCTGAGCCAGCATGAAGTAAACGTAGCCTACCCGACCGGAAGACGCAACCGCCGCGTCCGGCCCCACGGGATGGAGTGATCACCGAGGCAACGGAGGAGATGCCGGGCTATCGAATTCCGTTCGGTCACGGGGACGGGAACAGGGCCGCCCCCGCAGGCTGCTCAAAAGGGCCCAGGTACAAGGCCGCGCGCGATGGGCCGAGTGAGGCGTACTGGGACGTACGCCGCAGCGAGCGCCCGAGCGTGCCATCGCCCCACCCGCTGCCGCCAAGGCAGCGGGGAGAGATGCTGGGCCCTTTTCAGCAGCCTGCTAGCGGCGGGGCTCGAGGAGGGCGCGCACCGTCTGCGCTGTGCCGTCCCGCAGGAACGTCACGTCCACTTCATCGCCCGCCCGGTGGGAACGGAGGGCGAAGACGAGGTCTTGGAGGGCGCGGATGGTGACGCCGGCGAAGCGGACAATGACGTCGCCGGCCCGCAGGCCGGCCCGTTCCGCCGGACTCCCCGGGCGCACGCCCCCCAGGAGCACCCCCGGGGGCCCGGCCCCGCCGAAGTCCGGGATGCTGCCGAAGTACGGCCCATAGCCTTCGCCCCGACTCCCCGCCGAGGGGGGTGGCGCCGCGACGGGCTTCCGAAACGCCACGGCCGCCTCCCGGTCCGCCAGGGCGGCCACCACGCCGCGGGCCAGGAGCACGACCTGGCGCATGCCCGACGGGTTGACCTTGTCCGCCGTGTCCGAGGGCCGGTGGTAGTCCCCATGGACTCCGGTGAAGAAGAAGAGCACCGGGCGCTCGTGGGTCAGGAACGCGGTGTGGTCGGAGGGGTCATATCCGTCCCCCCGGAGGACGAGGGAGAGGCCCACGCCCGCGTTGGCCCCGCGGAGCACCTCCTCCAGGCCCGCGCCGGTTTCTACGCCGGACACGTACACCTTGCCCTCCCGAAGGCGGCCGATCATATCGAAGTTGAGCATCGCCACGGTACGGTCCAGCGGAACGGGGGGGTGGCCCGTGTAGTAGGTGGACCCCAGCAACCCCATCTCCTCGGCGCCGAAGGCCGCGAACACCAGCGTGCGGCGCGTGCCGCCGGCCGCGGCGAAGGTCCGGGCCAGTGCGATCACGCCGGCCGTCCCCGACGCATTGTCATCCGCCCCGGGGTGCACCGTGCCCACCTGCGCCGGGGCCATGGACGTCTCGCCCCCCAGGCCCAGGTGATCGTAGTGCGCGCCGACGACGATGGCTTGTTCACGGAGCGACGGGTCGGTTCCCGGCAGGATGCCCACCACGTTGGCCGTGGTGCCGTGCTCGCGGACCAGGCGCACCTGCACCTCGGCCCGCACGCCGGGCAAGGGGAGAGAGCGGGGCCTCAAGGCGGCGTCGATCTCGCGCTGCAGGGCGGCCAGGTCCAGGCCGGCGGAGGCCAGGGCCGCCTCGGCCACCGACCGGCGCGCGTGCACCGCCAGGATGCCGCCCCCCCGGCTGGGCAAGCCCCGGATGCCGAGGAGCGTCTCGGCCTCCCCCGGGTGCCCCAATGGATCCGTCACCAGGATCGCCGCCGCCGCCCCGTGTTCGCGCGCGTTGATGGTCTTGTAGCGGACCTCGGTGTAGCGGTAGGCCTCCGGGCGCCGGAAGGGCCCGGCGGGGTCCCGTTCGCGGGGTTCGTGGGTGAGCAGGAGCACCACCTTGCCGCGCACGTCCAGGCCGGCGTAGTCGTCGTAGCCCAGCTCGGAGGCCGTGATGCCGTACCCGGCGAAGACCACCTCCCCTTCCGCCCGGCCGTCCTCGGAGAAGCTGAAGGGGGTAAAGTCTGTCCCGGGGACGAAGGCTTGGGGCGGCGCCGTGCCCGGGCGCAGCGTGAGCCCGTTGTCCTTCCCCATGCGGATGCCGGTGAGGATGTCGAAGTGCTGGAGGAACGTGCCGGCGTCCCCGCCCGGCCGCAGCCCGGCGCTGCGGAAGGCCCCGGCGATGTGGGCCGCCGCCCGGTCGGCCCCGGCCGTCCCCGCGGCCCGTCCCTCCATCTCGGGCGCGGCCAGGATGCGCACCTCCTCCCAGAGGGCCTCGGGGGATAGGGCAGCCTCGGCCGCCGCGATCGGCGGTCCCGCAGCGGCTTGCGGGAGACCCTCCCGCGGCGTCCCGGGGGGCTGGTGGGAGCAGGCGCCCGCGCCCAGGCCGGCGCAGAGGATGGCCGAGGCGAGGCTGGCGTGGATCCAGGGACGTACGCCCATCCGGTTCAGTCGGCCGAGCGCCGGGCCACCCAGCGGACGGTGATGGGCAGTTCGAAATAGTTCAGGATCACGAAGCTCCCGTCGGGCGGATCGCTGGTGCGCAGCACGAGGCGATTCGGATCCACCTGGAGGTTCACCCTGCCATCGGAGCTCAGGACCTCAAGGGTCACGGTCACTCCGTTGGGGCCCAGGCCGTGCCGCACCAGCAATCTTCCCGGCACGAACTGGGGGAAGTCCAGCGGGGAGTCCAAGGGCGGCGGCGGTTCCTGAGGCGAGGGGTACTGCACCTGGGGCGATATGTGGCGGTTCGGGCCCCACTCCGGCAACCATTCCGACGGGCCGAAGGAGGGAGACGTCTGGTCGGAGGGGATGCCCTGGCGCGATCCCGCGGGGACGGTCACCACGGCCGACACCTGGGGGAGCACCCCCTTCCTGAGCAGATCGATCTGTGACTGGAGGCGTTGGACTTCCTCTTCCAGCCGGCGGATCTCCCGCAGCATCTCCTCTCGCGCCGCCTCTTGAGCCTGCGGGGGCGCGTCGGCGGCGGCGGCGGGGGCGGCCCACGCCGCCAGCAGGCACCCCGCTACCCAGAGCCAGGAGCCGATGCCGACGTTCCGGTGGATCGCCATGGCAGGAAAGATAGCCTCCGGAGGGCCCTCGCGCAACCCACCAGGCCCCCGGTCCGCCCCGGGCGGACTCAGAGTCCGTGAAAAAATCCCCCTCCGGCGTTCCGCGTGGCTGAGGTGCACTCAGCTCATGAACATGCCGCCGTTCACGTCCAGGGTGGCCCCGGTCACGTACGCCGCCTCATCCGAGGCCAGGAACCGCACGGCGTCGGCCACTTCCTGGGGCTCGGCGAAGCGCCCCAGGGGGGTCTGCGCCCTCAGCGTGGCATCCACCTCCGGGCGGCGGAGCTTCTTGATCCGCTGCGTCAGGGTGAGCCACGGGGCGATGGCGTTCACGGTGATGCCGTGGGGGGCCAGTTCCCTGGCCAGATGCCACGTGAGGCCGCGCACGCCGGCTTTGGCGGCCGAATAGTGGGCGGCCGAGAGGGCGGGTGCCGTGCGGCCCACGATGGAGGACAGGTTGATGATCCGTCCGGACTTCCGGGCCAGCATGTGCGGGATCACGGCCTTGGAGCACAGGAAGGCACTCTTCAGGTTCAGCGCCAGGATGAAGTCCCACTCGGTTTCCTCGATCTCCCACGTGGTGCGCATCGTCGCATAGCCGCCCACGTTGTTCACCAGGATGTCCACCTGCCCGAGGGCGCCCAGGCTGGCCCGCACCATGGCATCCACCTCCGCCCACCGGGTCACGTCCGCCCGCAGGCCCAGGGCCTTCCCGCCTGCCCCCTCGATGGCCGCCGCCACGCGTTTTGCCAGGTCCTCCCGCAGGTCCACCACGGCCACGGCCGCGCCCTCGCGGGCGAGGGTCCCGGCGATGGCCTCGCCGATGCCCCCGCCGGCCCCGGTCACGATGGCCGCCCGCCCCCTCAGCCGTCCATGCGTCTGCATCTGGTCGGACCTCCCGCGGCCTCTTCCGTTCCCGTACCCGTTCCCGATCCTCCCGGCGAATTGCCCCGTGCCGCAAGTTCGGCCCCTCGCAACCCACGGCGTCGGGAACGGGTACGGGAACGGGAACGGTTCCTCGGCCTGCGCGTCGGAAAAGGCTTTACAGGGCCCCACCGGTTGCGCTATACAGTGCCGGGCAAAAACCCACTGTCAAAGGAGGGACCACGATGGCGAAGAAGGGCAAGTCGGCCGAACTCATCATCTCCAAGAGCCGCACGAAGGACGCCGCCAAGAAGTGCAACGTCTCCGGCGACTTCTACGGTGCCCTGGACAAGAAGGTGCGGGACCTGATCGCCGCGGCCGAGGCGCGGGCCCTGGGAAACAAGCGCAAGACCCTCAGGCCGCAGGACCTGTAGGCCGATCCTGCCGACCGGAAGCCCCTTGGCTGCGGCCAAGGGGCTTTTTGGTTGGCGGCAGAATGCGCCGGAGGGCCGCATGCGCCTCGTGGAACGCACGATCCGCCGCCGCATCGTGTATCGCGGAGGCTACCTGGCGGCCGAGCAGTGGCTCGTGCGCCTGCCCGATGGTCGCCGTGCCCGGCGGGACATCGTGCGTCCGCCGGACGCCGTGGCCGTGGTGCCGGTGGACGCGGAGGGCCGCCTGCACTTTGTGCGGCAGTTCCGGCCGGCCCTGGGCCGGCCCATCCCCGAGATCCCAGCGGGCATCCTGGATCCCGGAGAAAGCCCCCGCGATGCCGCCCGCCGGGAGTGCGTGGAGGAGCTGGGCCTGGCCCCGCGCCGGCTCCGAAAGCTCTGCACCTTCTACAGCGCGGTGGGCTTCTCCACCGGCTGCATCCATCTCTTTCTGGCCGAGGGCCTCCGGCCCGTTGCCGGCCGCGCCGATCCCACCGAATTCCTGGAGGCGGCGGCGTTGCCCTTCGGGCGCGCCCTCCGCTGGGCCCTGACCAACCGCTTCGTGGACGCCAAGACCCTGCTGGGCCTCCTCTGGGCGGCCCGCCTGTTGGGGGGGCGGACGCCGGGCCGCGCCCGCCCCCATAGCCGGATCCCTCCTCGGGCACGGGGACGGGTACGGGAACGGAAACGGCGCCGGAGCTAAGACGGATTCGCCGGCGGGCGGTACTTTTCCTTGAAGGCCGCCGGGGCGATGGCGATGCGCTTCCCCCCCACATCGTCCAGCACGTAGAGTTCGTCGACCAGCGCGCCGCTGGCGAAGACCTCGAACACCCCCAGGACCTCCTCCAGGCTCTTGCCCGGGGCCGCCTCCATCATACGGTCCACCGCCTCCACCTTCAGGGGCATCGCGCGCTCCGTGTCCGAATCCGCCCCGTGTGGGACGGCGTCCCTCAGTCCGGGCCGCAGGCGGCCCCCCGCGCCTCGTGCTCCGGGATGAGCACGGGGCGGAGGCACCGCCGCTCCGCGATGAGGGTCAGGGCCCTGGGCAGTTCCTTCAAGGGGATCCGGTGCGTGATCAGTCGCCCCACGGGGATGCGGCCGGCGGCGATGGCCGCCACGGCCGCGGCGAAATCCCGCGGCGTGTGGTGATAGACGGGGAGGAAGGCCAGCTCCTCGTAGTGCATCCGTCCGAGGTCCACCGGCAGCTCCTCGCCGGGGGCCACGCCGCCGAAAGACACCAAGGTGCCCCCGCGGCGCAGGAGCGCCAGGGCCTCGCGGTGGGCGGCCACGGTGCCCACCGCCTCCACGGCCACATCCACCCCCTCGTCCTCCCAGGCCGCCTTCAGGTGCCGCGCCGCGCCCTCGGCGGCGGTATTCAGGGCCAGGTCCGCGCCGAACTCGCGGGCCAGGGCCAGCCGGTCGTCGTGGTGGTCCAGGGCGGCCAGCCGCACGCGGGGGCCGTGGGCATCCCGCAGCGCGGCCACGAAGAGCAGCCCGATGGGCCCGCCCCCCAGGACCGCCACCCGGTCCCCGGGGTGGAGCGGC
>DASPOZ010000030.1:0-3256 GCA_035625755.1 Candidatus Sulfotelmatobacter sp. | reverse complement strand
CGATGGGCCGAGTGAGGCGTACGCCGGGTACGCCGCAGCGAGCGCCCGAGCGCGCCAACGCCGCAGATGGGCCTTTTCAGCAGCCTGCTAAAAGTTGATCAGCTGGTCCACCGGGGCGTAATCATCCGTCAGCACCGGCACGTCGGCCACGGGCACCGGATCTCGCAGCAGGTGCAGCCCCTTCTCACGCAGTTCGGTGGGCGAGAGGATCTTGGTGCCCAGGATCGCGGCCCGCCGGGCGATCTCATCGGACGTCAGCCGGGGGCGCCCATCGGTGGCCACCAGGATCACGTTGATGACTCCCACGGGGATCTCGTCGCCGAACCAGCGCACGGGGAACACGTACACCTCGGCGAAGCTCTCCGAGAGCGTCTTGTAGACGGACCGGAAGAGCCTGCTCCGATCCCCCACCACGCCGCTGATGAGGTTTGCGGCGACGACGCCGTCCGGTTTCAGCCGGGCCTTGACCTCCCGGTAGAACTCCCGCGTCACCAGGTGGAAGGGGATGGTGTCCGAGTTGTACGCGTCCAGGAACACCAGATCGTACCGCCGGTCCGTCTTCAGGAAGAAGAGGCGCCCATCCTGCACGTGCACCTGGAGCCGCGGGTCCTGCTGCAGCGCGAAGTACGCGGTGGCCGCCCGCAGCACTTCGGGGTCGATCTCCACCGCGTCGATGCGGAGGTTGGGGAACGCCTTGTGGTACGCCTTGGGGAGCGAGCCGCCCCCCAGCCCCACCACCGCTGCGTCCGTCGGATCGGGGCGGAAAGCGAAGGCCAGGGACATGTAGTGCGAATAGATGAGCTTGAGGAGCGCCGGGTCGTCCTTGAACATGCCGCTCTGGCGCAGGTTGTCGAAGTCCATGACGCGGGAATCGCCCTCGTCGCTCACCTTGATGTGGTGATAGAAGGAATCCGTTTCGAAGACCACCCCGGTGTCCGCCGCCGATCGGCCCCGCAGGCCCAGCCAGGCACCCGCCACGGCCAGCCCCAGCAGGACGGCGGCCACCACGCGGCGGCGCCCCGCCACCAGCATGCCGGCGGCCAGGAGCACCAGGACGAGGCCCAGCAGGTGGACGATGCGGGCTACTCCCGCCACGCCGATGAGGAAGAACGCGGTGACGATGGTGCCCACGATGCTTCCGGCCGTGGAGATCGCGTAGAGGAGGCCGGCGGTGGTGCCCATCCGGGCCACGGCCCGCGCCGCCAGCCGCACGGCGAAGGGCGAGACGGTGCCCAGGAAGACGCTGGGCAACAGGAAGAGGACCACGCTGGCCAGGAGGGGATCCCAGCGGGGGCCCAGGCTGTTCTGGACGATGGCCCGGTTGACGGTGGGATACAGGAAAGGCAGGGCGAAGATCATGATCCCCGGCGCCGCAATCATGGCGGCCATCACGTGGGTGTGCGGCCAGCGGTCCGCCACCACGCCGCCCGCGTAGTAACCCAGGGTCAGGGCGGCCAGGAAGATGCTGATGAGGCTCCCCCACACGAAAATGGAGTTGCCGAAGTTCGGGGCCAGGATGCGGCTCCCGATCATCTCCAGCCCCATGAGGACGGCCCCGCACACGAACACCGCGAGGTAGAGCAACCACGGCGCGCCCGCGTCCTGCCCCGGCCTGTCGCGCTCGCGCTCGGCCTCCTGCACCTTCCGGTCCGATCCCTTGGGTGCCCTCTTCCGCCTCTCAGCCATGTCCCCTCGCTCTCACATTCCGTCCGCGTTCCGCGCAGGCTGCTCAAAAAGGTCCAGATGCAAGGCGGCGCGCGAAGCGCCGACTGAGGCGTACGCCGGGTACGCCGCAGGGAGTGCGCGAGCGCGCCAACGCCGCAGATGGGCCTTTTTCAGCAGCCTGCTACGTGCGGCGCGCGCGGTAGCCGCGGGCGGCCAAGGCCCTGAGCAGGCGGTGGCCGTGGGCGCGGTCGCGCACCTCCACGGTGAGGGCCACTTCCACCCGGTCCACGGCCACGCGGGGGTCCAGCCGGTCGTGGTTCACCGAGATCACGTTGGCCCGCTCCCCGGCCACCACGGCCAGCAGGTCCCGCAGGGCGCCCGGGCGATCCGCCAGCGGCACTTCCAGGGCCAGGTAGCGCCCCGCCTTGGCCAGCCCCTTGTCCAGGAGGCGCGACAGGATGTTGGAGTCGATGTTTCCGCCACTGACCACGGCCACCACGCTCTTCCCGGCCAGGGGGAGCCTGCCGTAGAGCAGGGCGGCCAGGGCGGCCGCCCCGGCGCCCTCGGCCAGCAGCTTCGCCCGCTCCAGGAGCAGGACGAGGGTGGCGGCGATCTCTTCATCGTCCACCGTCACCACGTCCTCCACCTCGCGCTGGACGATGGGGAACGTCACCTCCCCCGGCCGCCGCACGGCGATGCCGTCCGCGATGGTGCGGGGGGTCCCCGATCCCATGATCCGCCGCCGCGCCAGGCTGCGGGCGAAGGCGGCCGCGCCGGCCGCCTGCACGCCGTACACGCGCACGCGCGGCCGCACCCGCCGCACGGCCAGGGCGATGCCGGCGATGAGCCCGCCACCCCCCACGGGGGCCACGATGGCATCGCACGCGGGCGCCTGGGCCAGGATTTCCAGCCCCACGGTGCCCTGGCCCAGGATCACCAGCGGGTCGTCGAACGCCGGGATCAGCGCGGCGCCGGCGCCGGCCGCGACCTGGCAGGCGCGGGCCAGGGCATCGTCGTAGCTCTCGCCGTGCAGGATCACGCGGGCCCCATACCCCTCCGTGGCCGCCACCTTGGCGATGGGGGTGTGCAGGGGCATCACCACCGTGGCGCGGATGCCGGCCCGCGCGGCGGCCAGGGCCACGCCCTGGGCGTGGTTTCCGGCCGAGGCGGCCACCACGCCCCGCGCCCTTTCGCGGGGGGCCAGGGCCCGCATCCGCACGGCCGCGCCGCGCACCTTGAAGGAGCCGGCCCGTTGAAGGTTCTCGCACTTGAGCGCCACCCGGCAGCCGGCCATGCGGCTGAAGGTCTGGGAGGCGAGTAACGGAGTGACGTGCGCCACGCCGACCAGGGCGCGGGCGGCCGCCCGGAACCGCGTCCCGGTGAACGGGCCGAACGAACCGGCGGGCATCAGCCGGGCCGCCGCGGGCGCTCGTTCTTGCCGGTGTAAGGCGTGGCCAGGTACTCCTGGGCCGTCTCCTTGGCCAGGCCCTCGGTCTCTACCTCCAGGGCGCGCCGGTAGCACCGCACGGCCTCGGCGCGATCGCCGTGCAGGTCGTAGATCATGCCGGAACGTGTCCAGGCCCAGGCGGTC
>DASPOZ010000029.1:0-2700 GCA_035625755.1 Candidatus Sulfotelmatobacter sp. | reverse complement strand
CGCGTTTTTTCTGGGAGGTCGCCTACGGACCGTAGAGGCGGCGGATGAGGCCGGCGTCGTCCAGTTGCTTGACGAAGCGCGGCTCGATGAAGTCGTCGGCCTGGGCCGCCCGGGCCTTGGGCGTTGTGGCGGCGAGGTCGTCCAGGATGGTGCGCACGCCGGCGGCGGTGGGATAGGGGGCGCGCGGCATCAGGCGGGTGTACTGCTGGTATGTCTCCTCCAGGGCCGCGGGGTCCTGGAGCTTCATGAAGGTGGCGATGGACTTCACGGTTTCGGCCCGCCGGGTCTTCATGAAGTGGATGCCCTCCGCGAAGGCCTTCACCAGGCGGCGGACCGCCTCCTCGCGCGTCCGGATCAGCATGCGGGTGGTGACCACGCACGTGCCCTGGTAGTGCAGCCCCAGATCGGCCAGCGCCGCCAGGGTCATGAAGCCGGCCTCCCGGGCCCGGGCCGTGAGGGGCGGCTGGATGGTGGTGGCGTCGATCTGCCCCACCTGGAGCGCCCTGTAGCGTGCGGGCTGCCCCCCCAGGGCCAGCACCCGCGCATCCCGCTCGGGATCGATCCCCCATTTTCGCAGCGCGAACCGAAACCCGAAGTCATCCGCCGAGCCGATCTGGTTCACCGCCAAGGCCTTGCCCCGCAGCTCTTCCGGGCGCGTGATCCCGGGCCGGGCGATGACCGTGTGGTCCATCGTATTGATGAGCCCGACCACGGTCACCGGGTCGGCCCCGTTCAGGCGTGCCAGGATCGAGGCGGGCCCGGCCGTCACCACGGCCTGCACGTCACCCGTGAGGAGGGACTTCATCACGATGGGCCCGCCGGCGATGAAGAGGAGCTCCACATCGAGCCCGTTGCGCTCGAAGATCCCGTGGTCCTTCATCACCTGGAGGATGGCCTGGGACCCGGAGACGGTGCTGTGGGCGATGGCGAACTTTTCCAGGGCGGGCGCCGCCGGCGCGCGGCCGGGATGAAGCGAAAGAAAGAAGATGAGCCCCAGGGGTCCGGCGAGGGTCGGGGCCCGGCGCCGCACGGGGCTACTCGTCGATCTGGGGGCTTTCGGTGTCGAGGAAGCGGAGGCCGCAGTAGGGGCACAGGAGGCGAACGTTCTTTCCCCGGAATTCGTCGTAGTGGCAGTAGAAGCGGCCCCGACACTTGGGGCAGGTGATCCAGAAGATCCGCGCCATTTCGCCTTCCCTCATCGCGCCCTCGCCCCCGCTCGGGGCGAGGGAGGTTTTTCACGGTTGGTGGACATCTCCGTGGGCCGCCAGGCGGTCCCACACGTCGGGGGGAATGAACGCCCGCGGGTCCATGGCCCGCATAGCCGCGTCGGGCACGCGGAGCCGCGCCGCGAAGGGGCGGCGGGCCGGCTTGGTGGCGTCGATGATCATCTTGGCCGTCATGATCTCGTCGGTCTGCGACGGATCCAGGGTGTTGCCCTTCACGTCCTTCAGGATGTCCACGTCCCGGTCCGCCTGGACGCGCGTGGCGACGGCCCAGAGAACTTCCTCCTCGTTGAACACGTCGATGTCCGCGTCCAGCACGATGACGTTCTTCACGAAGTCGCACGCGCCCAAGGCGATGAGGGCCGCCTGCTTGGTTTCCCCGTCCACCCGCTTGTCCACGCTGATGTAACAGTTGAAGCGGCAGCAGCCGGAGAGGGCGAAATGCACCGCCCGCACCGTGGGCACGACGCCGTGAATGGCATTGAAGAGGCTCCCCTCCTTGGGGATCCCCCCCAGGATCCGGTTGTCCCGGTGGCCCACGAAGATGTGCTGGAGGGTGGCACCCCGGCGATGGGTGAGGGCCGTGACCTCGATCACCGGCCGCAGGCGCTGCGGCCCGTAGTAGCCGGTGAACTCGCCGAAGGGCGCCTCCACCTCGCGCACCGCGGGCAGCACCTGGCCCTCGATCACCATCTCGGCGTCCGCCGGCACCAGGAATTCCTCACCCCACGTCTCGGAGGGTACCAGCCGCACGGGTTCGCCCATGATGCCACCGATGCGTGCATAGTCGTTGACGCCGAAAGGGGAGACGTTGAGGGCGCCCAGATAGAAGGCCGGGTGGTGGCTCATGATGATCGCGCAGGGGGTCGGGGTGTCGTGGCTCTCGTACTTGCGGAAGATCTGCCAGTTGTGCCGGGGGGACATGTGCACGCCCAGGCGGCGCGGCCCCTGGTACATGTTGCGCAGGAAGGCGGTGTTGTAGAAGCCGCCGTCCGGGTCGCGCATGACCACGGCCATGTCGATGTACGGGGCCGGGTCCATCTCGTGGTGGCGCACGATGGGGAGGGCCCGCAGGTCCACGTCGTCGCCCCGCACCTGCACTTCCTTCACCGGCGCCGCAGGCGCCGGGACCACCTCGGGTTCGATCAGCTCGTTCTCGCGGCGGGCGTACTCCAGGCTGAGGGGGCGCCGCCAGTCCGCCGGGTCCAGGTCCAGCGCCAGGCTGCACCGCTGGCGCAGCGCGAAGACGTTGCTGGCCAGGGGGAAGCCGGAGGGTCGCCCGTGCAGGTTGACGGGGTTTTCGAAGAGGAGCAGGGGGAACTTGCCGGCGTTCTCCAGGTGCTGGAGGAGGGCGGTGACCTCGAAACGAGCGGGATCGATGGGGCGGGAGACGCGCACGAGTTCGTGGGGGTACTTCCGCTCCAGGACGTCCAGGAACTGCCGGAGATCCTTCGCCATACCCGCGTCCTCTCTTTTC
>DASPOZ010000028.1:0-2642 GCA_035625755.1 Candidatus Sulfotelmatobacter sp. | reverse complement strand
GTTGGCGCGCTCGCGCACTCCCTGCGGCGTACCCGGCGTACGCCTCAGTCGGCGCCTCGCGCGCCGCCTTGCATCTGGACCTTTTTGAGCAGCCTGAGGAAGAGCGAATTTCTCGGCATCGTGTTGGACGCTCGACGGAGGCCCCGCCCCCGCATGCCGCGGGCGCGGGGCCCTCGTGTCTGGGCGGGGCGGCTAGTCGGCCCGCGTAGCGCTCGGCGAGCGTCCGGGCGCGGGAACGGGAACGGGCGCGGGCACGGGAACGGAGAAAGAAGGGGATTCATGGCGTTGCCGTACATCGGGGCGCGGGTGCGGGCCCCGGAGTTCCCGTCGGACCTCGAGTGGCTCAACGCCGGGCGGCCGCTGGCCATGGCCGACCTGCGCGGCAAGGTGGTGCTGCTGGACTTCTGGACGTTCTGCTGCATCAACTGCATGCACGTGCTGCCGGACCTGAAGGCCCTGGAGCGGAAGTACCCGCGCGAGCTGGCCGTGGTGGGCGTGCACTCGGCCAAGTTCAGCAACGAACGGGACGCCGACCAGATCCGCCAGGCCGTCCTGCGCTACGAGATCGAGCACCCGGTGGTGAACGACCACGAGCTTCGCCTCTGGCAGGCCTACGGCGTGCAGGCCTGGCCCACCCTCGTGGTCGTGGACCCGGATGGCTACGTGTACGGCGCCACGTCCGGCGAGGGGCACCTGCAGGACCTGGACGAGACGGTGGCGCTCCTGGCGGATCGGGCGCGGCGGGACGGCCGGCTGAACGAGGCGCCCCTGGCCCTGCGGCCGGAGCGGGAGGGCGCGGGCGCCACGGCCCTGGCCTTCCCCGGCAAGGTCCTGGCGGACGAGGCCACGGGCCGCCTGTTCATCGCGGACTCCAACCACAACCGCATCGTCATCGCGGACCTGGAGGGGCAGGTGCAGGCGGTGGCCGGGACGGGGGCGCGCGGCGCGGCCGACGGCCCGTTCGACGCGGCCACCTTCCACCACCCGCAAGGCATGGCGCTGGACGGGGAGTCCCTCTACGTGGCCGACACCGAGAACCACCTGATCCGCCGGCTGGACCTGCGGGCGCGCGCCGTGGAGACGGTGGCCGGCACCGGCAGGCAGGCGCGGCGGCCCGCCGAGGCGGGGCAGGGGCGGGCGGTGGACCTCAATTCGCCCTGGGACCTGGCGCGGGTGGACCGGGAGCTGTACATCGCCATGGCCGGGGCGCACCAGATCTGGGTGATGAACCTGGGCACGGCCGGCCTGCGCCCCTTCGCCGGCACCGGGCGCGAGGAGCTGCTGGACGGGTCGCGCGAGATGGGCGCGCTGGCCCAGCCCAGCGGCCTGGCCACGGACGGGCGCTCCCTCTACGTGGCGGACAGCGAGATCAGCGCCATCCGGCAGATCGAGCTGGGCGCGCGGGGCGCCCTGCGCACCCTGGTGGGCCTGGACCTGTTCGAGTTCGGCGACGTGGACGGCGCGGGATCGCAGGTGCGCCTGCAGCACCCCCTGGGCGTGGCCCTGGCCGGCGGCCGCCTCTACGTGGCGGACACGTACAACCACAAGCTCAAGGCGCTGGACCCGGAGAAGGGGACCTGCGCCACGCTGGCGGGGACGGGGCGCCCGGGGTTCGAGGACGGCGCGGCGGGCGAGGCCGGCTTCTGGGAGCCGGGCGGGATCAGCGCGGCCGGCGGCCGCCTCTACGTGGCGGACACGAACAACCACGCCGTCCGCGTGGTGGACCCGAAGACGGGCGAGGTGACCACTCTCCGCCTCCACGGCCTCATGGCCCCCGGCGTGGCGGCCGCCCCCGGCGCGGTGGATTGGATGCCGGCTGAGGAGGTGGAGGCGCCGGAGGCCGCGGTGGCCCCGGACGCCGCCGGCGTGCTGGCCATCGCGCTGGACCTGCCCGCCGGGCACCACGTCAACCCCGAGGCGCCCTTCACCGTGCAGGTGGGGGTGGAGGGGGACGCGGTGGACGTAGCCGAGGCCGACCGGCAGCGCGTGGCCAAGGCGCCGGCCCTGCCGCTGTGCCTGCCCTTCCGCGCGGGCCCGGCCGGGCGCCGCGGCCGCCTCACCGTGGACGTGACCTTCTACTACTGCCGGGAGGACGGGCGGGGCCTCTGCCTCATCCAGCCCGTCCGCTGGACCGTCCCCCTGAAAACGGAACGCGGCGGCGCCTTCGAGGTGCGCCTGACGTTCGCGCCGCCCCCGGCGGATGCCGCCGCCCCTACCGCCTGACCCTCTGAGCCGATCCTGAGGGGTCCTACCGCCTGCGCCCCTTCGCCGCCGGCTTGCGGCGCGATGACGTCCGCGCCCGGGCCTTGGGCTTCGGGCTGGGCTTGGCGGACGTCTTGGCCGCCGCGCCTCCGCCTGCCTTGGTCCCAGCCACTTCCGGCTCCAGGTATCCCACGACATCGGTGATGAAGTTCTCGATGCAGTCGTGCAGGACGACCAGCATCTTGGAGAGCTCGCCGCGGGTGGCGGGGCTCTCCTCCGGGTGCGGCGTGAGGTGGGACTTGAGGTGCGTCACCACCCGCCAGCGCGCCTTCGCCACCGCGTCTTCCAACCCTTCGCGAAACGCCTTCGAATAGGCCATCATGCCCTCACCTTAGCAACGAGCAACGAGCAATGAGCAACGAGTTACTCACGGAAGCAAT
>DASPOZ010000027.1:0-6522 GCA_035625755.1 Candidatus Sulfotelmatobacter sp. | reverse complement strand
CCTGGCCTACACCCTGCGGGACCCGGCCACCCGCGTGATCGGCCTGCACCTGGAGGGGATCCAGGACCTGCCCGGGTTCCTGAAGGCGCTCGAGGCCACTAGCCGGGAGAAGCCGGTGGTGGTCCTGAAAGCCGCCCGCACGGAGGCCGGCGCGCGCGCGGCCGCCTCCCACACCGGATCCGACCCGGTGGACATGGCGCCGTTGGACGCAGGCCTGAAGGTTTGCGGCGTGCCGCGGGCGCGGGACATCGAGGAATTTCTGGCCTTCCTCAAGGCCTTCGCCTGGCAGCCGCTCCCGCGCGGGCCGCGCGTGGGCGTGGTCACGTGGACGGGCGCGCAGGGCGTGCTGGCCGTGGACGAACTCGTGGAGGCGGGGCTCCAGCCGGCCACGTTCACCGCCGAGACGGGCCGGCGTCTGGCGGGCCTGCTGCCGCCCTGGCAGCGGGCGGACGTGAACCCGGTGGATGTATGGGCGGCCGCGGAGCGCGCCGCCCGCGACGTGACCGAGGGTGCCCTGGATGCCGCGCTGGCCGACCCCGGCACGGATGCCGTGCTGGCCCTGATCCTGGCCATCGAGGGCGTGGACTTCCCGGAGGTGCGGCAGGTGTTCGAGGGCCTGAAGGCCCGCCACCCGGCCAAGCCGCTCTACCTCGTCATCTACGGCAGCGGCGTGAAGACCCGCTGGCTGCAAGACATCGAAGGGCTGGACATCCCCGTCTTCGCCAACTCCCGGATCGCCGTGGCCGCCCTGGCCGCGGTGGCGCGCTGGGGCGGCGTGAACCGCCCATGAAGTATCGCCAGACGCGAGGGTACTTCGCGGGTTTCATCGACCTCCGCATCGCCGAAATCGCGGAACACTGCCCGGAATTCTTCGAGGGATTTGCCCTCTTGATCACCTGTCTTGATAGCTCGCCGGATGTCGTTACTTTGTCCCGTTGGGTAACCTACCTCAAGTCGAAGGAGTGGCGCCCGCTTCCAATCGGCAGGGCTGTGTTCATCCCCGCAGAAAATACGGGGGGACTTCTTGAGGACCGACAAACGTTCTTTGGCTTCGACGAGGTGTATCTCCTCAAGGAGGAACTTCCACGGGAGTTGCCGCATCCCACAGACCGCGCGTATACAACGGATGGATTCGACTTTGGTGAGTCTGTCCCCGATGCATTCTGGCGGTATTTCGCGAACGTGGGCGCGGTGCGATACGTATCGGATGGCGTCGGATTGAACTTTGCGTGTGAGTCGAGGGGATGCGTGCAGCGACTCGAACGCCTCGAGCGGGAGTTGCGGGCGACTCCGTAGCGCAGCGCCGAGACTCCCCCGGGCTCCTGTGAGTTGACCTGGCATCGTCAGCGCGAGCCGGCGGGGGCGGTGAAGCGAACCTCCTGGCCGCCGCGGAAGGGGGGCACCTCCTCATAGCGGTGCTCCGCGCCGTCCCCCACGTCCCGGAACACGTAGAGCTTCAGCGGCACCGTGGCCTCCCCCCGCAAGACGACCCGTACCGTCTCCCCCCGTCTCTCCCTCGCCGCGTCGGCAATGTGAGTGTCCACCTTGCTCCGGGCGTACTCCGCCACGTGGTCGTAGCCCACGGGGATCCGCTCGTGGCGCGGCATCAGCTCGTCGGCCCGCCGCATCAGCCGGCGCCATTCGTCCTCGGTCAGTTCCTTGGTGAAGTGGGAGTGGGTGATGGAGCCGCCGAAGAAGAGGCTGTCCAGGCCCAGGCGGGTGTGGTCCGCCAGGCGGCGGGCGGCCGCCTCCAGGTCGTTCTCGGCGCGGGCGGGACCACGGGTGAGGCCGTTCAGGAAGTCCCACTTCACCTCGCCGTAGCCGCCGGCACGGTTATAGAGGAAGTGGTCGGCATCCAGGTAGGCGCGGGCGTACTCGAAGGTGGGGTAGTGGTTGAAGACCACGAAGAAGTCGCGCCCCCCCGGCAGGTAGTCCAAGGCATAGTCCATGGAGCCGTAAGGCGCCGGGCGCCAGTCCCGGTGCACGTCGTTCCAGTGGCCGTCCGGCTCGGTGATGTTCATCTTGTACCGGATGCCCCGGGCGCGGAGGAAGGGGACCACCGCCGGCCCCCAGCTATGGTCGTGGTCGCTGAGGATGGGGGAATAGCGGACGCCCCACCGCTGGAAGGCCGCGACCACCTCCTCCAGGTTCCGGCGGAGCGTGGCCTCGTCGTAGGGGCCGTTCTGGTCACCCCAGAAGATGCTCACGCCCGGGGCCAGCGTGTGCGGGGAGAACTCGCAGCGGCGCGTATCGTGGAGTTCCTTCACCTTCCGGGCCCCGTCCTCGGTAATGGCGCGGACGCAGATGGAGGCGTTAGGGACGTGGCCGAACTCGTTGAGCACCTCGATGAACCGGAAGTCGGCCCCGTTGCGCCAGTGGCCGTGGCAGTCGTCGAAGCGCATGCGGACGAAGGGCGGCATGGCCTTCATCACGAAGGGCTTCCGGGCCGCCCAGACGATGGACTTCCAGAATAGGTCGTCCAGGCCGCGGGCGTGGCCGAAATACTGCCGGAGCCAGAGCTTGGGGGAGGCCAGCCACTGGACCGCGCGCCCCCGACCCACAGGGGCGGCCAGGGCCACGGGCGTGCCGTCCGTGGTCGTGGCCAACACCGCCGTGGGGGCGGTGGACCGGGCGAGGCGGACGGGCACAGGCATCTTCAGGCGCTTGCGGGCCACCCCATCCTGCGCCCAGGTGATGTAGTGGCCGTTGCCGGCGATTTCGATTTTCTCCGCACTGTCGGTGAGCCAGGCGCCACCGCGCCCCGTGGGCATGAGGCCGAGCGCCTCACCCGCACCCGCCGCGTTGCCCTCCAGGTCGTAGTCGAAGTTCACCAGGCCCATCCCGCCTCGCACCGCCTCCAGGATTGCGTGCCACGCCTCGGCTTCCATCGCCGCCCCCAGGTGCTCCTGGGCCAGGACCACGGCGCTGGCCTGCGCCAGGGCTTCTCGGGTCAACGGTGTGGACGCCAGGTCCAGCAGGCGGAAGGGGATGCCGCAGTGGTCCAGGAGCGAAAGCGTGCTCGGGACGAGCAGGCGGTGCTCGGGGAACCGCCTGTCCAGGAGCACCAGCACGGCCACGTCGCCCGTGGCCTGTGCGTAGGCATCCGGCGTATCGGGGACGGGCATCTGCTTACTCCTGTTTTCGGTTCGCGGTTCCTGGTTCCAAGTCCGAACCGGCACGCAGGGTTGCCGGTCCACTAGGACCGAAGGTCATGACCTCGATGGAACAGGGAACCGGGAACAGAGAACCGGGAACGACAGTCAGACGACCGGGTTCTCGGGGCGCGACCACGGCACCGCCAACCGCTCGATCCACTCCACCGCGTAGAAGAGGGCGATGCTCAGGACGGCCAGCAATGTCATGGCCCCGAAGGCCAGCGACGTGTTCACCTGAGACATGGAGACCACGATGATGTAGCCCAGGCCCTGATTGGAGCCGACGAACTCACCGATGACGGCGCCGATGACGGCCAGCGTGATGGCCACCTTGAGCCCCACGAAGAGGTGCGGCATGGCGCTGGGAAAGCGCACCTTCACGAACACCTGCCCGCGCGTGGCGCAGAGAGATCGTACCAGATTGAGCATCTCCGGAGGCGCCGAGTTCAGGCCGGTGGCCGCGCCGATAACGATGGGGAAGAAACAGACCAGGAAGACGATCAGAATTTTGGGCAGCTGCCCGTATCCCACCCAGACCAGCAGGATGGGGGCCACCGCCACCTTGGGCACGGACTGGAACACCAGGAGGATGGGGTAGACCGTCTGCTCCAGGAACCGGGACGTGACGATCAACACCGCCACCGGCACCCCCACGGCGATGGCCAGACCGTAGCCCGCCAGGGTGGCGCCCAGCGTGGCCAGCGTGTGCGCGGGCAACTGCGGGTACCAGGCCCAGGTGGCGCTCACGATGGACATGGGGGAGGGGAGCAGCCAGGTGGGCACGGGGATCACGGCCAGCGCCGCCTGCCAGAGTGCGATCATGCCGGCCAGACTGGCCACGGGCCAGATCCAGGCGGGGACTCGGCCAGCCTCGGGGCCGCTGGCGCCGCTCACGGGCCGGCCTCCCCGCGCTCCGCGGGCCGGCGCTGCGCGAAGATGTGGCGCCGGATCCGCTCCGAGCATTCCTGAAACACGTCGCTGTACGCCATCTCCGCCGTCCGGGGGCGGGGCAGGTTCACGGGGACCACCTCGGCGATCCGGCCGGGCCGCGCCGTCATGGCCACCACACGATCGGCCAGGAGCACGGCCTCCGGGATGCTGTGGGTGACGAAGAGGACCGTCTTCTTGTGATCGCCCCACAGCCGCTGCAGCTCCATGCCCAGCTCCTCACGGGTCATGGCATCCAGGGCGGCGAAGGGCTCGTCCATGAGCAGGACCCGCGGGTCGTGGATCAGGGCGCGGCAGATGGCCACACGCTGCTGCATGCCGCCGCTGAGTTCCCGGGGCGTGGCGTGCTCGAAGCCCGCCAGGCCCACCCGGGCCAGGAGGTCGCGGGCCTGCCGCCGGTGGGCCGTCATGTCGCGCCGGAGGATCTCGATGGGGAGCAGCACGTTCTGGAGAACCGTGCGCCACGGCATGAGGACGGCGTTTTGGAAGACCAGCCCCACGTCCGGGTGGGGGGCGCGGACGGCGGCCCCGTCGAACTCGATGGTGCCGGCGCTGGAAAGGATGAGGCCGCTCACCATCATGAGGAGGGTGCTCTTGCCGCAGCCGCTGGGCCCCACCAGCGTTACGAACTCCTTGTCACGGATGTCCAGCGCCACGTCCTGTACGGCCACGATGGCCTCGCCTCGGCGGGACCGGTAGGTCTTCTGTACGTCGCGCAGGCGGATGAGCGCGCCGTCGGGCGGGGTGGAGGGGGAGAGGGCATCGGACATGGGGGTGCGCGCGGTGCCGTGCGGCCGGCGCGCCCCGGTCTGAGGGGACGAGGGCGCCCCCGGCCGCCCCGCTACTTCCCGGCGAAGCCGGGGGCGTACAGGTCCTCGACGGGGATGCGGCGCGGCAGGTTGAAGGCCTCGGCCACCACGTCCCGCGTGTGCTCCATCCGCTGGCGGTCGATGTAACCCAGGCCGTGGGCCCGTGTCAGGGGGCTCACGGCGATCTCGCGGACCGCCTCGACCTCGGCCTTGGCGATGGCCACATCCACCTCCGGGTGCGCCTTATTCATGATGCGGGCCGCCTCTCCCGGATCGGCGAAGGCCGCCTCCATGCCCCGGAGGGTGGCGGCCACGAACCGCCGCACCAGGTCCGGCTGTTCCTTGATCAGGCTGTCGGTGGCGGCGAGGCCGTTGCTGTAGAAATCGAGCCCGGCATCGGCATACAGGATGCGGGTGAGCTTCTTGGGGGCCACGCGCCGCTCCAACAGGGCCTGACCGACGGAATACTGGGCCACGCAATCCACCTGGCGGCTGACCAGCATGGCGGGCAGGGAGGCGGAGTCGGCCACGATCCACTTCACCTTGTCCTTGTCCACGCCGGCGGCGCGAGCCAGGGCGGGGAACATGGCCGGGTTGGAGCTGCCGGCCGTGTCCGCGATGGTCTTGCCCTCCAGGTCCTTGGGGGCACGGACCTGGGCGTCTTCGTGGCAGAAGATGGCGTGGGGCGGCCTGGTGTACACCATGGCCACCTCCTTGACGGGCAGGTTCTGGTTGGTCCGGGCGATGACCAGGGTGCCCGCGTCCGCAAAGCCCATCTGGATCTTGCCGGAGGCCACCGTACGGATGACGTCCGCGGAGCCGCTCCCCCGGAGGATCTCCACGTCCAGCCCGGCGTCGCGGTAGAATCCCTGCTCCAGGGCAACGAAGTAGTAGGCGTGGCGGCCGTTGTACCCGAAGTCCGTGGAGAACAGGACCTTCTGTGCGGCGCCCGCCCCCCCGGCCCAGAGCAAGAGGGTCGGGGCCCCCACCGCCAAGATCCACGGCAACCGGCCGCGACGTCCGTCGTGTGCGCGCATGTGGGGAGACCTCCCGGCGGCCGCCGCCGCGCTCAATCGTGTTCCGGCACCAGGACCACTTTGCCGAACACGCGGCGGTCCTGGATGTATTCGTGGGCGGCGCGGGCGTCCTTGAGAGGGAAGACCCGGTCCACCACGGGGCGGAGCTTGCCGGCCGCCAGCAACGGGAGCATCGCCAGCAGCTCGGGCTTGGTGCCGTGGTTCGACCCGATGAGGGTCAGTTCCTTGTGGAAGACGTGGGCCACGTTCATGGTGACGTCGTACCCGGCGGTGCCGCCACAGGTCACCAGGCGTCCCCCGCGGGTGAGGCTGCGGACGCTCTGGTCCCACGTGGTGCTCCCCACGTGTTCGAAGACCACGTCCACGCCCCGTTTCCCCGTGAGCCGCATGACCTCCTTCTGGAAGTCCTGCTCCCGGTAATTGATCAGCGCGTCGGCGCCCAGGGCGTGGGCCCGTTGGAGCTTTTCGTCCGTGCTGGCCGTGGCGATGGTGCGTGCGCCGGCCAGCTTCAGGATCTGCAGGGCCGCGATGCCGATGCCGCTGCCGGCCGCCAGCACCAGCACAGTCTCGCCG
>DASPOZ010000026.1:0-14628 GCA_035625755.1 Candidatus Sulfotelmatobacter sp. | reverse complement strand
GACGAGGCCGAGCAGCGCCGCCTGGTGGACAAGTTCCACCGGGCCCTGGGCCCCCAGGGATACGTCTTCCTGGGCCACGCCGAGAGCTTCCAGGGGTTCGGCTCCGCCTTCCGGTTCCTGTACGTGAATAACGGCATCGCCTACCAGAAGGTGGCCTGACCATGGACCACGGCCTGGAGCATCTGACGCCCGAGGAGCAGGAGGCCCTGCGCGCCACCTTCCAGAGCCAGGCCTTGGAGCTGCTGGACGCCATCAACGAGGGCCTCCTGCAGCTCGAGGCGGGACGCGCCGAGGCCCCCCTGCTCCAGGGCCTCCAGCGGGCGGTGCATACCCTGAAGGGAGACGCCGGCGCCTTCGGCCTCACCGCCCTGGTGCAGGTGGCGCACCGGATGGAAGACCTGCTCCTGGCCGCGGGTGAGGGGCACTGCGCGCTGGACCGGGACCGCCTGACGGTGCTCTTCCAGGCGGCGGACGCCTGCGAGCTGCTCCTGCGCGGCCCCGGCGAAGGTCCCGGCCCCGACGCGGTGGATGTGCAGGCCCTCCTGGCCGCCCTCGTTCCCCCCCCCGCCCGCTCGGCGGGCGGCGCCCCCGGCCACGCGGAACGCCGGGGCCACGCTCCCGCCGGGAGCGCACAAGAGGCGGGCGAGGGCGGGGCGGCGCTCGCCCTCACCGAGTACGAGCGGCTGGCGGCCGGCGACGCGGAGGCCCGGGGGCTCACCCTCTACCAGCTCCGCACCGAGGTGGACCCGCGCTGCCGCATGGTGGGTGCGGGTGCCTTCCTCCTGCAGCGGCACCTGCAGGGCGCCGGGGAGATCCTCCGGTCCGAGCCGCCGCTAGAAGGGCCCGTGCCCGATGGCTGCTCGGCCTTCACCATCCTGGTGGCCAGCAACCTGGCCGCCGAAAGCCTGGAGCGGCGCTGCCTCCTCCCGGGGATCGTGGCCGCGGCCCAGGCCGTCCCCCATGCCGTTGCGGATTGCGGGTTGCGGAATGCGGGATCGCAGGCGGAAGCCGCCGAGGCGAACAACGCCCCATCCGCGGGAGCCAATGCGCAATTTGCAATCCGCAATGCTCAATCCTCCGAGGGCGCAGCACCCCAGGCGGCCACCTCGACGATCCTGGTGGACACCCGCCGGGTGGATCGCGTCATGAACATGGTGGGCGAGTTGGTGATCGCCCGCTCCATGTTCCACCAGGCCTTCACCGAGCTGCAGACCCGCTTCCCCAAGGCCGAATTCCTGGACGGCTTCCGCGAGGCGCACCGGCTCATGGACCGGAGCCTGGCGGACCTGCAGAAGGGCGTTATGAAGATCCGGATGGTCCCCATCGACCGGGTCTTCCGGCGCCTCCCCCGCATCGTGCGGGACCTGTCCGACGCCTCCGGCGGCGCCAAGACGGTGCGCCTGGAGCTGGAGGGGCGGGCCACCGAGTTGGACAAGGGGATCGTGGATGCCCTGGGCGAGCCCCTGGTGCACCTCATCCGCAACGCCGTGGACCACGGCATCGAACCCGCCGCCGGGCGGCGGGCGGCGGGCAAGCCGCCGGTGGGTACGGTCCGCGTGGCCGCCCGCGCCGAGGGCAACCAGATCGTGATCGAGATCGCCGACGACGGCGGGGGCATCGACCCGGCGGCCATCCGGCGGACCGCGGTGGCCCGGGGCCTGCTGCAGGCGCAGGCGGCGGACGCCCTCACCGATGCCCAGGTCTTGGACCTCATCTTCCTCCCCCGCTTCAGCACCGCCGCCCATGTGACGGACACCTCCGGGCGCGGCATCGGGATGGACGCGGTCCGGGTCTCCGTGGAGGCCCTCAAGGGCCAGATCCAGGTGGACTCGCGCGTGGGACGGGGAACCACCTTCACCCTGCGCGTCCCGCTCACCCTGGCCATCATCCGGGCCATGCTCTTCCGCGTGGCGGGACGCCTCTTCGCCCTGCCCCTCTCCACCATCGCGGAGATCGCCCGGGTGGACCCGACGGCGGTGCGCACGGTGGACGGCCACGAGGTGCTCCATCTGCGGGACCGCGTGATCTCCCTGGTCCGCCTCCAAGAAGCATTGCGGATTGCGGGATGCGGATTGGGGAATGGCAACGGTGACGCGCCCGGGGGGCCAGAATCCCCAATCCGCGTTCCGCAATCCGCGTTCCGCAATCCAACACATACAGGTGACGCGCAACGGCGGCTGTATGTGTTGATCGTGGCCCTGGCGGAGCAGCGCATCGGCCTGGTGGTAGACGGGCTCCAGGGCGAGGGCGAACTGGTGATCAAGGCCCTGGATGCCGAATGGGTGAGCGGGGCCCCCATCGCGGGTGGGGCCATCCTGGGGGATGGCCGGGTGGTCCTGATCCTGGACCCGGGCGCGCTCATCCAGCGCACGCTGACACGCGGCCGGGTGGCGCGGGCCGGCCGCGAGGCGGTCCCCGAGCGGGAAGGCGTGGGGGTGCGTCCATGACCGGCGCGCGGACCCGGGTCCTGGTGGTGGACGACTCCGCCTTCATGCGGAAGCTCATCCCGGCCATCCTGGCCCGGGACCCGGAGATCGACGTGGCCGGCACGGCCATGGATGGCGTGTTCGCCCTGGAAAAGGTGGCGCGCCTCCGGCCCGACGTGGTGACGCTGGATCTGGACATGCCGCGGATGCACGGGCTGGAGGCCCTGCGCCGGCTGGTGGAGCAGCACGGCGTCCCGGTGCTGGTCCTGAGCGCCTATAGCCAGCAGGGCGCGCGGCTCACCCTCCAGGCCCTGGAGTTGGGGGCGGTGGACTTCCTGGCCAAGCCCCGGGGCGTGAACCCCGGGGGGCTCGAGGCCCTGGCCGACGAACTGATCCACAAGGTGAAGATGGCGGCCCGGGTGTCTCCCCGCCGGCTGAACGGAGCCCTCCCCGATGCGGAGTGCGGGGCGCGGGATGCGGAATCCCGCTCGAAACACGAGGGCGCGCGCAACCCGCACTCCGCACTCCGCACTCCGCACTCGGAGGCGCGGGCCGCCACCACCGCCCAGTCGGTGGTGGCCATCGGGATCTCCACGGGCGGGCCGCAGGCCCTCTCCTACTTGCTGCCGCAGCTCCCCCGCGACTACCCCGCGGGGATCCTGGTGGTGCAGCACATGCCACGGGGCTTCACCCGCATGTTCGCGGACCGTCTGGCCCAGATGGCGGAACTGGAGGTGCGGGAGGCGCGGGACGGGGACCTGGTGCTGCCTGGCCGCGTGCTGGTGGCGCCCGGGGACCAGCACCTCACGGTGTGCCGGAAGCGCCTGGGGGCGGTGGCCGCGCTGGGCGAGGGCGCCAGCGTGAAGCGCCACCGCCCCTCGGTGGATGTGCTCTTCGCCTCCGTGGCCGCCGCCTACGGGCCGCGAGCCGCCGGGCTGCTGATGACCGGCATGGGGGACGACGGCGCCGACGGCCTCGCCCGGATCAAGGCCGCGGGGGGGACCACCCTGGTCCAGTCCGAGGACAGTTGCGTGGTGGCCGGGATGCCGCGGGCGGCGCTGGAGCGGGGGTGCGTGGATCGGGTGGTGCCGCTGGAGGACCTGGCCCAGACCCTCAAGGACCTGTACGCCGGAGGAGGATGGTGGAATGGGCACGACCGAGGGTAATACGGCCGGCGCGCGCCCGGCGTTCCGGGCCCTGGTGGCCGACGATTCCGAGTTCGCCCGGCGCAACGCCGGCAAGCTGATCGCCTCCCTGGGCGGGGTGGTGGTGGGCGAGGCGGCCACGGGGAAGCAGGCGGTGGAGCGCTATCGCACCCTCCGCCCCGACCTGGTGCTGATGGACATCACCATGCCCGAGATGCTGGGGGTGGAAGCCGTGGAGGCCATCATGCGGGAGGATCCGGCGGCCCGCATCGTGATGGTGACGTCGGTGGGGCACCAGGAGGTGGTGCGGCGCGCCCTGGGCCTGGGGGCCCTCCACTTCCTCATGAAGCCGCTGCGGTTGGACGAGGCGGTGGAGGTCCTTCGCTTCGTCCTGGACGCGCGGGGGGCGGGCCATGCAGGTTGAGCAGATCCACCCCTTCGTGGATTCGGCGCAGGACGTCCTGTGCCAGGTGGTGGGCGGGCCGGTGGCGGCCGGCCGCCTGCGACTCCAGCCCACCCCCGCCCCCTGCCGGGGGGTGGCGGCCGTGGTGGGCCTGGCGGGCCAGGTGGAAGGCCGCGTGATCCTCGACATGGATCGCGAGACCGCCCTGCGCCTGGCGGCCCGCATGAACGGCGAGCCCATGCCGGCCTTCACCGCCCTGGCGCAGGACACGCTGGCCGAGTTGGCCAGCATGATGGCGGGCCGGGCCGTCACCACGCTGAACGACCGCGGCTTCCGGCTGGAGCCCGCCCCGCCCCTGCTGATGGTAGGCGACAACATGATCGTCACCTCGCCGGGCCCGGCCCTGGAGGCCCTGGTGATCCCGCTCGACACGGGACTGGGCGAGGTGATGGTCAACGTGGCCGTCCGGGTGGCCTGAGCCCGGGCGCCGGAGGAGTATGCCCGATGTCCATATCTCACGAGGAGATGCAGCGCCTCCTCTCCAGCGGGGAGGAGCTGCAGGAGATCCTCCGCAAGAGCCGGGACTTCACCCAGCAGCTGATGCAGGAGAACGAACGGCTCCGCTACCGGGCCGTGCAGCTGGAGCAACAGGTCCAGGAGGCCGAGGCCGGTCGCGATCGCCAGCTCCTGGCCGCCGTGCAGCTCGAGAACGAGCGGCTGAAGGAGAAGGCGGCCTTCCTGGAGAAGCGGTTCTCGGAGGTCCAGCAGGAGAACCAGGACTTCGCCCAGAAGTACGTGGAGGTGGCGCAGCAGAACGAGGGGCTGGCCAACCTCTACGTGGCCAGCTTCCAGCTCCACTCCACCCTGGACCCGGAAGAGGTGATGGGGATCGTCAAGGAGATCATCATCAACCTGGTGGGGTCCGAGGAGTTCGTGCTCTTCGTGAAGGACAAGCGGACCGGCGAGCTTTCCCCGGTGACCTGGGAGGGCCCCTTCGCCATGCGGGAGGGCAAACCCGCCCCCTGGGATGCGGAGCTGCTGGATCGCGTGGCCCGTACCGGCCAGCCCTTCTTCGCCCCGGCCGGCGAGCGGCGCCGCGGCACGCCCCTGGCCTGCGTGCCCCTGACCATCAAGCAGGAGGTGGTGGGCGCCATCGCCGTGTTCAAGCTCCTGGTGCAGAAGCCGGCCCTGGGCGCCATGGACATGGAGATCATGAACCTGCTGGCCGCCCACGCGGCCACGGCCATCGTGAGCTCGCGGCTCTACGCCGATGCCGATCGCAAATTGAAGACCATCGAGGGCTTCATGGAACTGCTGAAGGCCCGCTAATGGCTGGGAGGGACATCATGGAGAAGACGATCCTGGTGGTGGACGACTCGGCCACCATGCGGCAGCTCATCGGCCTCACCCTCAAGAAGGTGAAGGGGTGCCACGTGGTCGAGGCCCAGAACGGCGTGGATGCGGTGGGCCGCCTGGGGGCCGGGGCCTTCGACCTGATCATCACCGACATCAAGATGCCCGAGATGGACGGGCTGGAGCTCGTGCGCCAGGTCCGGGGGCCCCTGGGCCACACCGCGCTCCCCATCATCATCGTGACCACCAAGGGGGAGGAGGCGACGCGGGACGCCGGCCTGCAGGCCGGCGCCAACGCCTACCTCACGAAGCCCCTGTCGGGCGTCCAACTGGTGGACCTCGTGGAACGGCTGACCGCCGCCCCCAACGGGGCCGGCGTGGGCCGGGAGGGCTGATCCCGTGGAACATCGGCTGAACGACTTGGAGATGCCGCGGCCTGCCGCGGCCAACAACCTGTATGTGGAAGTGGCCGACGCCCTGCGGGCCCTCATCGTGGACCGCAGGATGAAGCCGGGAGACCGGCTCCCGTCGGAGCGACTCCTGGCCCAGCAACTCCAGGTGGGCCGGCCGGTGGTGCGGGACGCCCTCCGCATCCTGGAGACTTTGGGCCTCATCGGGGTCTCGCCCCGCCAGGGGAGTTACGTGCAGGAGCCGGACATGGCCGCCTGCATGGGCGCCGTGGTGGATTCGGTGGCGCGCTCCCTCTCCGCCGAGGCGGGCTGGCAGGAGGGCCTGTGGGAGGCGCGCCGCATCCTGGAGGGCGAGGCGGCCGCCCTGGCCGCCCAGCGCGCCACCCCCGACGACCTGCGCGCGCTGCAGGAGGCCCTGGCGCGCCTGCGCGAAGGGCTCGACGACGCCGCCGCATTCCAGGCCGCCGAGCGCGACCTCGCCCGATCCCTGGCGCAGGCCGCCCGCAACCCCATCCTGGCAGGCCTGGCCAAGGGGTTGGATGGCCTCTGCTTGAACGGGGCACCGCCGGCCCACGATGCGGCGGGGCGCCTGGACGCCCTGCGGCACTACGAGGCGGCGGTGGCCGCCATCGCCGCCGGCCGCGCGGCCGAGGCCCGCGAGGCCACGGGGCGGCACCCGCAAGGGAATGGGAACCGACAGGCCCCGGCCGCTTAGCCCCCGAGGACCGAGCGGAAAGGACTGAGGACTGAGATGCCTGGACACCAGTCAGTCCCAAGTCCTCCATCCTCAGTCCCGGTGCGGCGGCGGGAGGAACGACCATGAGCATGGTGGGGCGGCTCGAAGACCTCCCCCTCCCGGATATCTTGCAGATCCTGAACCTGAGCAAGAAGACGGGAAAGCTCACGCTGACCCGGCGCGAGGGGACCGGAATGATCCTCCTGTGCAAGGGGCAGGTGATCTATGCCGCCTCCGACTCGGTGCGGGACACCCTCGGCAATATCCTCGTATGCAACAAGCTCATCACCGAAAGCACCCTCATGGCCGCCATGGAGGCGCAGCACAAGTCGCCGGACGGCAAGCTTCTGGGGGCCATCCTGGTCGAGAAGGGCTACCTCACCAAGGACGTCTTGGAGAAGTGCATCCGGGAGCAGGTCGAGAAGGTCATCTTCGAGTTCTTCACCTGGCGCCAGGGATTCTTCCGGTTCGAGCTCATGGACTCCGAGGCCACCGACGGGCTGGCGGTGGACACCCGGGACTTCCTGCTGAATGCCGGCCTGAGCCCCGAGTATCTGCTGCTGGAAGCGACCCGGCGCAAGGACGAAGGGGAGCGCCGGCGGAAAGCCGCGCCCGCGCCCGCCGCTGCCCCCAAGGCAGCCGCCCCCCCACCCCCGGCCCCCGCCGGGCCCAACGGCGCCCGCGCGCCCGGGGGCGACGAGCGGCCCGGCCGTGAGGCGCGCGCCGCCGCCGGGGCCGAGGCGGGCCTGACCAAGCTGCGCTCCATCATGAAGGAGATCCGCGCCCCGAACTTCGCCGGCGAGATCACCCTCATGATCATGCGGTACGCCTCCGAGGTCGTGGACCGGGGCGTCTTCTTCGTCCTGAAGTCGGGCGGGATCAGCGGGATGGGCCAGTTCGGCCTGGGCGAGCATGGCCCCGCGGCGGACGAGCGCGTCCGGCAGATCAAGATCCCGCTGGACCAGCCCTCGGTGCTGACCGAGGTGCTCGATAAGCGGCAGACCTACCTGGGGCCGCTCCCCAAGAGCGCCTGGAACGATCGCTTGATGGAGGACCTGGGCGGCCGGACTCCCCAGACGGTGGTGGCCGTCCCCATGACCGTGAACGACACGGTGGTGGCCATCCTCTACGGCGACAACGCGGTGACCGGCCGCCCGGTGCGCGAGATCGAGGGGCTGGAACTCCTCATGAACCAGGCGGGCCTGGCCATGGAGAAGGCCCTGCTGGAGCTCAAGATCAAGAACATCGAGAACAAGATCGCCGCCCCCACCCCCTTCAAAGATTAGCCCTCAGGCCGGCAGAGCCTTCGGACCTCTCCCAATACCTGTAGTGCCTCGTGCCGGGGCCGACCACCACCGGCCTCCATCCTTGGCTCGGCGCCCCATTGCGGGATGCAGGTTGCGGACTGCGGAATGGGAAGGCCGGTACGCCGCAGGACCCGCTGCCGCAAGGCAGCGGGAACGGATATCGGGCCTCTTGCTGCAGCCTGCCACGGCAGGCTGCACAAGCACCCGTGTTCCGCAGGCTGCTCAAAAAGGTCCAGGTGCAAGGCGGCGTGCGAAGGCGGGGTACCCACCGAAGGTGGGTCGGAGGCGTACGCCGGGTGCGCCGCAGGGAGTGCGCGAGCGCGCCAACGCACCACCCGCTGCCGCCGAGGCAGCGGGGAGAGATGTTGGGCCTTTTTCAGCAGCCTGCCAGGCGGCTATTGCGCCTTGCCGGCGGGCGGCTCCAGCGGATAGCGCCCTAGCAGCTTGGGCCCGACGAACCGGTAGCTGACCCCCAAGCGGTAGTACCACCACGTCTCCCCCGCCTGTCCCTCCAGCGTGAACGGCTCTCGCTTCTCGGGCAGCCCGTGCGTGCGCAGGATCTGCCCTCGGGGGGACTCGGCGCCGACCTCGGCGATGAGGCGCTGCACCTCGGGCCAGTCTGCCTGCGTGCGCAGCACCTGATCGAATCGCAGCTCCCGCTGCACCTTCAAGGGGTCCGTGATGTCGATGGGCTCGGCCTTGCGGAACCGCACCCCGTCGAATCCCTCGGGGCCGTAGAAGAAGAGAAAGAAGTTGTTGCCCAGGTCGGCGGGGGTGAATTCGAAGCGGTATTCCCCCTTCTCGTCCGTGCGGGCCACCAGCTCCCGGCGCCGTTCCTCGCGGTAGGCGAAGCTCGGGGCGTCCAGGCCCAGCGTGCGGCCCACCAGCGTCACCGGCGTGTTGGCCACGGGCTGCCCCGCCTCGTCCACGATGCGGCCGCGCACCACCCGGGCGTCGCGGATCTCCACCGTGGCGCATCCGGCCAAGAGCAGCCCCGCGCCCATCAGCCCAACCACGCCTGCCCCCCAACGCATCCCCATCCTCCCGCGCATGCCGCACCCCCCGCCGCCGGCCTCCCTGGGATTATAACAGGTCGCTGAAAAACTTGCTCTTGCCCAGGCTGCTCAAAAAGGTCCAGATGCAAGGCGGCGCGCGATGCGAGGTGCGAGGCGTACTGGGTCCGTACGTCGCAGCGCCGCGCGAGCGCGCCAACGCCGCAGATGGGCCTTTTTCAGCAGCCTGTTAGACAACCGGCCGCGCGGGAGGCAAGCTGTCCCTGCCGGCCGGATCCTCCCCCAACCCTTGGGACGGCCTGCGGCGCAGGACATTCGGGGAATTTTCCGTTGACAGCCGGAGGCCGAGTTGTAATACTTTCTCCGGGCCGAAGTGGCGGAACTGGCAGACGCGCACGTTTGAGGGGCGTGTGGGGAAACCCGTGGGGGTTCGACTCCCCCCTTCGGCACCACACCCTGCATCACGACGAGCCGTGGGGGACTCTCCTGCGGCTCGTTGATTTTTTTGGGGAAGGGAGTGCCGCTGGGGATGGATGGCGGCGGGTCGGGCTACCGGAGGCCGTGCGGGTCCGGGCGGACGTGCTGGACGTCGCGGACCCGGCCGGGCCGTGGGAACACGAAGTCCTTCTCGGCGCCCGGCGGGATGTCGCCCAGCACGATGCAATAGCTGCCCTGGTATCCCCTGCCCTGCGGGTTGAGGCTGAAGGTGAACCGAATGGCCACCTGGCGGGCCGTCGCGACCTCGTGGGTGTTCTTCAGCCGTCCGCGGATCGCGCCGTCCTGGTCCTCGTAGGCGGTGAAGTATTGCTCATTGCTCATTGCTCGGCGTGCGGCGCAGCCGCTCCCAGGCCCCCAGGCCCAGCACCACCAGGACCAGCATCACCAGCGAGGCGTAATGGAATTCGGGCCCCCCGAACCGCACCAGATCCCCGAACCGACCGATGAGGAGGGACATGCGGGCCATCACCGTGTAGCCGAAGGCCGCGCCGAAGGAGATCATTAAAAAGTAGATCCCCACGCGGGCGGCCCCGTACACGGCGCCGCGGTGCTCGATGGAGAAGAAGAAGTAGAAGAGGGTGGCCACCACGCCCACCAGCACCACCACGGCGTTCGCCTGCAGCCACGTCCACCCGCCGGCGGGCGTCAGGCGCAGGAAGGGGCGGAACGTGCCCTCCACCTGTTGCAGGATGAAGGAGGAGATGATGCGGGGCATCACCGCGCCCGAGCCGAACCCCACGATGAGCGCGAAGGCGATCCGGCTCACCCAGGCCACCCGCGGCACGAAACGCGCCAGCACCAGCACCCCCATGCACGCCGGCAGCAGCAGGTCCCACCGCCCCTGCTCGGCGATGGGGTTGACCAGCGTCTTCAGCATCACGTCGTAGTAGATCCGGACGATGGTGTAACCGATGGAGACGCCCACGTAGAGGTGCTCGCCGAACTTGAAGAAGGGGTTATCCTTGTAGAGGAAGGTATACATGCAGAGGGTGAGGCCGGCGGCCGTCCACGCCCCCAGCATCGCGTCGGTGGCCATCAGCCCTGCCCCCGCCGCCGGCTGGCCAGGTACCCCAGGTTGCCCACCAGGATGAGCGCGATGATAAGGGCGTGGGTGGCGGACTGGGCGTCCATCCCGGCCGTGGCCACGCCCCGCCGCCCCAGGAGCGTCTCGTACTCGGCGCCCCCCCGCAGGCCCCCCATGAGGCCGTTGATCTGCCCCGTCTGCAGCAGTGGGTAGAGCCCGGCGGCGGATACCGCCGTCACGCCCCCGCCCAGCTCGAAGGCGTACTTCTCCTTCCCGTAGACGTACCAGGCCTCCACCCCCGGCGACCCGGCGCCCAGGCTGATCATGTACTGCACGTCGCGCAGGCTCTTGATCCCCCGCATCATGGGCAGGCTGTCGATGGGCTTCCCGTAGTAGTCCTTGGGGAAGGTCTTGGCCAGGTCCTGGCCCATGTTGATGATCACGTTGACGGTCCCCGGAGTGTATCCCAGGAACACGTAGTCCACGCCGGACCGCTTCCCCGCCTCCCGGGCCGCGGAGGTGACGATCTCCTCGGCCAGCCCCGTGCCCGTCACCCACAGGGTCATCACCATGACGCGCAGCTTGCGCGCGAACGCGTGGCGCAGCAGGGCCACGGCCATGGGGGCCAGCTCCGGCTTGGAGGCCGGGTCGAAGTCCATGGACAGGAGAAAGACGGAACCCGCGGGGAGCTTTTCGATGTAATCGTAGATGCTCCGCACCTCGGGCGACACGCGGATGGCCAGCCCCACGGGGCGCAGGACGAAGGTGAGGGTGAGGACGGCCACCAGGAGGAAGATGACCCGCCGGTCGATGCGCAGCAGCCGCTGGGCCCAGGCCATCAGTCCCGCCCCCCGCCCAGGTAGCCCCGCTCGATGCCGAAGATGATCTTGAGCGACGTGGCGATGACGCCCACGCTGATCCCGATGAGGATGGCGCGGCGCGCCGCGGCGTTCAGGACGTTCAGGATCCAGTCGGAGAGGGGGCCGATGCCGGGGAAGGACACCCATCCGCCCAGGGCGCGAAAGGGGGGCAGGATCAGCTCCCCCAGGGGCACCCGGCCCAGCATCACCACGGTCGCCGCCACCAGCAGCACGGTGGCCTCGGCCGTGCGCGCGCGGAAGGCCCGGTAGGCGGCCGAGGCCACGAAGAAGGCCAGGATGGAGAACATGGTACCCTGCAGGGCCACCATCCCGTACATGTAGATCCACTCGAAGCGGGTCCCCGCCTCCACCAGCGGCCCCCGCAGGCCCCCGGCGGCCAGGCCCACCGCCACGGTGACCAACATGCTGGCGTACATCACGGCGCTGTAGCCCCAGCCCGCCGCGCGGCGCCGGATCTTGCCCCAGTGCACGTGGCAGAGGCTGGCCACCCCCAGGATCATGGCGAAGCCGCCGATGATGCGGCCCCACTCGGCCATCCCGGTGAGGAACGCCTCGGAGCGGGGGTCCGGCACGTAGTACTGGAGCGCGCCCAGGACGCCCATGACGCACGTGATGGTCAGCGGCAGGGTCCGCTTCCAGAAGATCACTGCGCCATCCTTGCCAGTGACGCGGCGACGCGGCGACGCGGCGACGCGGGGCCCCATCGCGCGCCCTGCGGAGACCCCTCGCGCCTCACGCCTGACGCCTCACGGCCGGTCCTCACTTGAAGTCGGTGAACAGCTGCAGCAGGGGTTTGAAGGCGGGCGTGCCCAGCAACGCGCCCGCCGCGGCCAGCCCCGCCCCCACCACCATGGCCAGCAGGAAGATGGCCTTGCCCACGTCCTGGCCCCGGAGGGTGCCCAGCAGCACCCGCTCCCGGGACAGGTAGGCGCTGGCGGCGTACAGCTCCTCCCCGATCAGGGTGTAATCGCAGGCGGTGATGAAGAACGGGAGCTGGGCGTCCGAGTCGGTCCCGGCGATCTGGATGGCCCCCGTGCTGGCGCCCGTCTCCGCCAGCAGCAGCGACTCGGCGAAGTAGGAGCCCATGAAGAAGTTGGCGGCCGGCCGCTCGCGGAGCATGATCCCGTCCACGGCGGCCGTGTAGCTGAACTGGTCCGTGGTGATGAAGAAGTTGGAGTCTTCCTTGTAGGCGTCGGGCCGCCCCGCGGCGATGCATCCCTCCTTCTGCACCTCCTGGCACACGGCCATCACGATGGGATCCCGGTGCGGCACCCGGATCTCGGTGCCGTAGGCGGCCGCCCGCTTGGCCACCTCGCCCAGCACCACCGTGGCGGCGATGGTGGAGACGTCTCCCATGTCGCCGGAGCCGGTGAGATACAGGATGGGCCGCCCCATCTCGGTGGCCCGGCCGATGGCCTCCTCCACGGCATCCAGCCCCGGGATGCGGCGCAAGAAGAACTCCCGCCCGCGGCGGGCCCGCCGGATGGATACCAGGATGATGCCGCTCAGCACCAGCAGGAGCAGGAAATTGTTCAGCTTGCCCCAATGGAAGAAGTTGCCCCGCGGGGCGGCCGCCTCCACCGAACTCTCGGCCGCCTGGGTCCCGTCCGTCAGGGCCACCTTGAAGTAGGCCGGCCTGCCGTCCGTCAGGGGGAAGGCGGAGGACGACCGCAGCGCGATGAAGTGCACGTCCTGCCGTGCGGGCCAGGCCCACCAGGGCGCCGCCCGGTCCGCCATGTAACGGGTATTGGCCGGGAACTCGGCCACCTTGAGGAACGGTCCTCCCGCCTGATGGGCGGCGAAGACTTGGTAGCGCAGGTCCTTCGAGTCGGCCGGCCCGGCCCGCCAGGTGAGGGCCACCGCCCCGCCGGAATCGTCGGGCATGTCGAAGGCGCGAAAGTCCCGAGGCGGCTCCAGCGCGGCCCCCGGGGCGCCGGCGGCCGGGAGCCACAGGCCGAGGGCGAGGGCGGCGACGCGGCCGAAGGGGCGGGCTGGGGGTCGCCGGCCGCCGGCCATCATGCCTCCAGGATCTCCACGTTGGCCCGGGGCACCGTGATCACGGTGCCGTCCGGCAGCTTGGCCCGGAGGACGCGCACCCGGCTCTCGGTGGCGATCCGTTCCAGTTCGTGCGGCAACTCGGCCACCGTGGCCAGGACGCCGAAGTGCGGCCCTCGGATGATCCGGATGGTGTCGCCCACCACCACGCCGGCCCGCTCCCCGCCGCCCGGGGCCACGGGCGCCCCGGCGTCGCCGGCCGCGTAGGGGACGATCACCTCGGGCCGGATGACGCCGGCCCGGATCTGCGTGGCGCCGCTGCAGCAGGCCGCCCGCCCCTGGAACCTCGCCAGCAGCTCGAAGGTGCGCTGGGCCATGGCGATGCGGCCGAACCCCTCGGTGAGGATCACCGTGAGGCCGATGGGCTCCGTCCCGGTGATGGCCACGCCCAGGTCGTATCCCAGGAGGTCGCGCAGGTCCCGATCGTCGATCCCCCCCACCACGAGGGCACGGACCCCGAGGCTCGCCGCCTGCCGGATGGTCGCCCCGTCCGCGTAGGCCCCGCCCACCAGGATCTTTCCCCCGTGCACGCGCAGGAGCCGCGACGTCGTCAGGGCCTCGTCCGGGCCGCCCACCCCCAGGATGATCTCGCCGGTGGTCTCGCCCCCCACGCCGAAGATGCCCTGCACCAGGGCGCACTCCGTCTCCAGCACGGCCCCCTGGGCGGGGAGGCTCTCGGCCACGTGCCCCTCCACGTAGGCCGTGAGCTCCAGGGGCTGCGGGGGCTCCCGGAGCAGCACCTGCCCCGTCACCTCGGAAACGCTTTCCACCGTGCCCGCCACGGGCGAGGGCACACGCGTCTGGAACCAGCGGAGCAGCGGGCGGTTCTCGGCCAGGGGGGCGCCCCGCTCCACCCGTTCCCCCTCGCGGGCGCACATGAAGCGGCGGATCTCGCCGGGGATGATGCCGAGCTGGTTCACCACGTTGACCAGATGCACCGCGCCCGGGAGCAGGGTGCGGGCGATGACCGTGTCCGAGGTCACGCGGTCCCCCGCCCGCACCAGCACGTCGCCCGGGACGGGCAGGATCCGCCGCTTCCGGAGGACCGTCCGCTCCGCCACGCGCAGGCCCGGCGTGTACGCGTGCGCCATCCCCTACCTCACGTCCCGAGTCCCTGGTCCTGGGTCCTTCGTCCAGGGTCGCGGATACCGGGTCCCGTGGCCCGCTGCGTTGGGACTCAGGACCAAGGACTCAGGACCAAGGACTCGATGGAGGCACACGGGGCTTCACTCCGGATACAAGTCGAGGGCGGCCGCCCAGCGCCGGAGGGCCGCGATGCGCCGTTGGTCGCCCGGCGGCAGGTCCAGGGGGCGGCCCCGGGCGTCCATCACCACGCCCACCATCCCCCCCGTCAGCTCGGCCTCCACGGCCCGCCCC
>DASPOZ010000025.1:0-2113 GCA_035625755.1 Candidatus Sulfotelmatobacter sp. | reverse complement strand
TTCTGGGGTGATGGTCGCCCTCGATCCCCCGACCGTACGGTACGTGCCCCTGGAGCAGGCCACGCGACGCCTCAAGGTGGTGCCCCTGGACTGCGACAGCATCCTCACCGCGCGCGACCTGGGCATCTGTTTCGGGGACTAAACTAAGGGCACTAAATAACTGTACAATGATCCGCGAGGGTGGTATGCTTGGCTCCCATGAGAAAGCCGCTGACGATCACGCGTGCCGACGTGACCGCCGCCGCCCTCCTGCGCCAAGCCTCGGGGATCCCGGGGGCCTGGGCGGGCATCCGTATCGCCGCGTTGCTCCTCATCCTCAGTGGGTGGCGGGCGCCGGCGATCGCCCGCCTGTTCCAGGTGAGCCGGGTCACCGCCTGCGCCTGGATCCGGGATGCCAACGCCCGGGGGGTGGCCGCCGTGCAGGACCGGCCGCGCCCGGGGCGGCCGCCCCGGGTCACCGCGGCGGTCGCCCGCCGGTTGGCCGCCGCCCTGGACCGGGCCCCCGCCGAGGTGGGGGTGCGCCGGGCCCGCTGGGATGGGCTGGCGGTGGTCGAGTACCTCCGCACCGCCTGCGGGGTCCGCATCCAGCCCCGCCACGCGCGCAACTGGCTCCACCGCCTGGGCCTCGTCCTCAAGGTCCCGGGGTACCGCTTGGTCCAGGCCACGGGCCGGGGGGTCCGCCGCTTCCGGCGGGGGCTCAAAAAAAACTCCAGGCCATCCTGAGCGGGGAGCGGGCCGTCCTCTGCTTCGCGGACGAGACGGGTTTCACCCTCCACCCGCGCCTGGGCCGGTGCTGGATGCGGCGGGGGACCCGGACCCGCGTCCCCACGGGGAGCCGCCACCAGCAGCGCCTGAACGTCTTCGGCTGGGTGGTGCCGCTCCAGGGCTGGCACGGGATCGTCCGCATCGCCCGCGGGGACACCGCCGGCTTCGTCACGCTCCTCCGCCGCCTCGTCCGCCGGCTCCGGGGCTGGCGGATCTACCTCTATGTCGACGGGGCCGGGTGGCATAAGGGTCCCACCGTGGACGCCCTCCTGGCCGAGCACCCAGAGGTCGATCTCGAATACCTCCCCGCGTATCACCCGGAGCTGAATCCGGTGGATCGGCTGTGGAAGGTCCTCCGGTACGAGGCAACCACCAACCGGTACTTCCCGATCCTCGACGAACTCTGGCATGCCATTCGCACCCAACAGCGCCGATGGAGTCCCCAGAAGATCATGTCGGTATGTTCAGTTACTTAGTGCTTTTAGTTTAGCAGGCTGCTGAAAAGGGTCCATCTGCTGCGTTGGCGCGCTCGCGCACTCCCTGCGGCGTACCCGGCGTACGCCTCAGTCGGCGCTTCGCGTGCCGCCTTGCACCTGGACCTTTTTGAGCGGCCTGCGGGGCAGCGGTTCCTGGCCAACCTGCTGCGGCGGGCTGCAGGCCAAGGCCCGGCGGCTCTTGTCCGCTGCCGGCGGTGCGGCAGCGGCAGTGTTGCGGCGTACCCGGAATACGCCTCACTCGGCCCTTCGCCCGCCGCCTTGCACCTGGGCCTTTTTGAGCGGCCTGCGGGACACGGGTCCCTGCTGGTTTCAGGACGCGCGCCGGCGCGCGGCGGCGGCGCGGCCGACCGATTCCGCAATCCGCAATGGGTGGCGCCGCCTTCCACCTGGGCCCTTTTGAGCAGGCTGCGGGGCACCGGTTCCTGGCCAACCTGCTGCGGCGGGCTGCAGGCCAAGGCCCGGCGGCTCTTGTCCGCTGCCGGCGGTGCGGCAGCGGCAGTGTTGCGGCGTATCCGGCCTCCCATTCCGCATTCCGCAATCCGCAATGGTAGACGCCGCGTGCCAGCGGGCGCGCGTCCCCCCTCGCTTGACAGAGGCTGGCCGGGCCTGTAAAATTTTGTCATACACCGCGGAGGCCCACGCCATGCATCGAAAACGTGTTCCGCTGACCGTGTCGCTTCCCCCGGACCTGGCCCGGACGTTCGGGAGGCTCGCCAAGGCCGAGGGAAAGAATAAGAGCCAGCTCTTCCGCGACATGTTCCGAGCCTACCAGCAGCGTCGCCTGGAGCAGGAATTCTTCGAGCTCCAGCGCTATGGCGCCCGACAGGCCCGAAAGAAAGGCATCCTGACCG
>DASPOZ010000024.1:0-4213 GCA_035625755.1 Candidatus Sulfotelmatobacter sp. | reverse complement strand
GGGGGGGCGGGGGGGGGGGGTTCGCGCGTCTCGCGTCCCGGGTCGCGGAGCGGCCGGGCTGCAGGCGGGGGTCGCGGGGTCGGGGGGGGCGCTCACGAGGGGCGGCAGGGGTGGCGGCCGGGAGGATTGGATCAGGCGGGGGGGGCGGGCTCGCCCGCCGGCCCCGGGGCGGGTTCCAGGCGCACCCGCGTCTCGTAGTACGCGGCCATGATCGCGCCCTCCGTCATCACGTCCTCGGTGAGCAGGTTGATGCCGTGGCCGCGCCCGATCCAGCCGCCCTGGGGGATCATGGCGCAGCCGCGGGGCACGCGTGCATCCGCCGCGGCCCGGGCCCGGAGCGCCCCCAGGCGCGATCGCACCAGCACCTCGGCACCGGGGGCGAGGCCGTGCGCCGCCAGGTCCTCCGGATGCACCGCCACGGCGGGCGTGCCGGCCTGGTCCTCCGGCATGGCCTGCGAGTTCAGCCATCGCTTGGTGTGCGTGGTGAGCAGCCGGAGGCCGTCGCCGGCCGGGTCCGCCTCCGGGGGGAACGCGGCCAGGAGTTCGATCCGGCCGCTGGGCGTGCCGAAGCGGCCGTCCGCGAAGGGTACGGCGGGGAGGGGCAGCTCCGCCGCGCCGGCCCGCAATGCGTGGCGGGTGATGCCCCTCCCGCCCAGGGGCGCCAGCAGGCGGTCCAGCCACTCGCCAGGGCTCCCCGCCAGCTCCGCGCCGAAGCCGAGTCGCTCGGCCAGCCCCTGGAAGATCTCGAGGTCCGTGCGGGCCTCGCCCCGCCGCGGGGCCACCGGCTGCACGATGCCCAGGAAGCGATGCCCCCCGCTGCCGATCATGTCCTCCTCCTCCAGGAACGTCGTGGTGGGGAGGACCACGTCCGCGAGCTTCGCCGTATCCGTCATGAACTGCTCGATGACCACCAGGAACTCCGCCGCGCCGAAGGCCCGCGCCACCTTGGGGGCGTTGGGCGACTGGGCCACGGGGTTGGCGCCGGTGACGACGATCAGTTTGATGGGCGGGTCCTGTGCCTCCAGGATGGCCTGCCCGATGGTGGGCTGGGGCAGCGCCCGCGAGGCGCGGGCCAGGGCGTGCCCTTCGATGTCCGCCGCCAGGAAGGCCTTCACATCGTAGAGGCCACGGCCGTGGCTCACGCCCCCCCCGGGGCGGCCCACGTTCCCCGTGATGGCCGCCAGGGCATCGATGAGGCGGTACGCCTGCGGCCCGCGGCGGTAGTTGTTCACGCCGTACCCCGCCAGGATGGCGGCCGGGCGGCGCGCGCCGTAGATCTCGGCCGCCCGCTCGATCTCGCCGGCCGGCACGCCGCAGAGGCGGCTCGCCTGGTCCATGGTGTAGCCGTCCAGCAGGGCGCGGTAGGCGCCGGCGTTGGCTACGTGGCGGCGCAGGAACTCCTGGTCCACCCAGCCCTTGGCGAAGAGATGCTTGGCCATGCCGATGGCCAGATACCCGTCGGTCCCGGGGCGGGGGCGCAGGTGCAGGTCCACGAAGGTGGCGGTCTGCGTGAGGAAGGGTTCGACGAGGACCAGGGGGGCGCCCCGCGCCCGGGCCTGCCTGAGGAACGGGAGCAGGTGGATGTGGGACTTGGCCGGATCGCGGCCCCACACCAGGACGGCCTGGCTGTGCGCCAGGTCCTGCCAGTCGTGGGGCTGGCGCGCCCCGAAGTCCGCCGTCTGGGCCGCCTGGATGGCGCCGACGCAGAGCGATCCGCAGGTGGTGGTGGCCCCGCCCAGCAGGTTGAAGAAGCGGCGGTTCAGCAGCTTCAGTACGCCGTGGGAGCCCGCCCGGGCGTAATCCAAGACGGCCAGGCTCCCGTGGCGACCCACGGTATCGCGGATGCGCCCCGCCACCAGGTCCAGCGCCTCGGCCCACCCGATGCGCTCCCAGCGGCCCTCGCCCCGGGCGCCCACGCGGCGCAGGGGATGGAGCAAACGGTCCGGGCTGTTGTAGCGCTCCAGGTATCCGGTGGCCACCTTCCCGCAGAGGAAGCCGGCCGTGACGGGATGGTCCGGGTCGCCCTTGAGGCGCAGGGGCCGGCCCTCCTCCACCTCGGCGATGATGCTGCAGGTGTCCGGGCAGTCCAGCGTGCAGGTGGTCCGGATGCGCTCCATCACGACCTCATCCCCCGGGTCCCGCGGGCCACGCGAGGCCCTTGCCTTCCACGGTGATGTCGCCGGGTGGTTTCACCGTGGCCGTGGGCCTCAGGCCGCGCCCGTTTTTGGGGCACGCGCAACGAGCCCACTCTACCGCCGCGCCGCGCTCGGGTCAATGGCGCCGTGCGCCTCCCCGGCCCGCGCGCGGGGCGCGGGGCCGCGCGTCGTGTCCGCTGCCGTTGACAGAGGTAGGGGAGGGCGCGATACTCCGCGGCGGGGGACCGGCGGTGTGGTCCGAGGGGATGCGGACGGCGGGGACCTCCCTTCGCACGTTGCTGAGAAACTCACGTTTGCCCAGGCTGCTCAAAAAGGCCCAGATGCAAGGCGGCGCGCGAGGCGTACTGGGTCCTTACGTCGCAGCGCCGCGCCAGCGCGCCAACGCCGCAGATGGGCCTTTTTCAGCAGCCTGTTAAGGTGCGAGGAGACCATGAGGCGCTTCGAGGGGAGGGCGGCGCTGGTCACCGGCGGTTCCGAGGGGATCGGGAAGGCGGTGGCGCTGGGGCTGGCGGCGGAGGGTGCGCGCGTGGCCGTGGCGGCACGGCGGGCCGAGCGTGCCGAGGCCGTGGCGCAGGCCATCCGGGCGGCCGGCGGGCAGGCGGCCGCCATCGCGGCGGACGTGTGCGTGGGCGCCGACGTGGAACGGATGGTGGCCGAGGCCGAGGGGGAGGTGGGCCCCCTGGACCTCTTCGTGAACAACGTGGGCGGGGGCAGGCTGCAGCCGTTCCTGGAGATCGACGAGGCCGAGTGGGAACGGATGCTGCGATTCAACCTCACCAGCGCCTTCCTCTGCTGCCGGGCCGTCCTGGCGCGGATGCTTCCGCGCCGGCGCGGGAGCCTGGTGCTGGTGGGCTCCATCGCGGGGCGGAGCACGAGCCCCCTGCAGGGGGCGCACTACACGGCGTCCAAGGCCGGCCTGCTGGGGCTGGCCCGGCACCTGGCCCGCGAGATGGCGCCCCACGGGATCCGCGTGAACGCCGTGGCCCCGGGGCCCACCGCCACCGAGCGCATCCTCACCACGGTGCCGGCGGAACGGCAGCAGCGGACGGCCGCCGGCATCCCCATGGGCCGGATGGGCACGCCGGAGGAACAGGCGGGCCCCATCCTGTACCTGCTGTCCGACGAGGCGCGCTACGTCACCGGGGCCACGCTGGACGTGAACGGCGGCGCGCTCATCCTGTAACGGCGTTCGGACGTTCGGGCGCTCGGATGTTCGAACGTTCCTCGCGCGAGGGGGCGCCGTGCCGCGGGGCCGCTCCGTTTTCGGACCAGTCGCACGGTCGAACCGTCGAACCGTCGAACGCTTTTCAGGGAAAAGGGATGCGTTGACGGCGGGGCGCGGATTTGTTAGACAGGGGCGACGCGGGTCGAAGCTTCCAGGGGCCCGCGTGGGGGTGGGGCGTGGCCGAGAGCGATGTGCGTCCGGTCGTTCGGGAAGACGAGGATACGGGGATCGGCGGTGGCGAGGGTCACACCGTCTATCTGTTCAATTGCGAATGCCACTCCTTCGAAGAGGTCATCGCCCAGCTCTGCAAGGCCGTGCCGGGGATGATCGAGCCGCAGGCGGAGGAGATCGCCTGGCGCGTGCACACCCAGGGGCTGGCCGAGGTGTACAAGGGCGGCCGGAGCGAGTGCGACCGGGTGGCGAAGATCATCGGCGAGATCGGCCTCATCGTACAAGTGCACTGAGTCGCACCATCACGCAGGACCCACCCGTCTGAGATCCGGCTGGCGGCGCGAGGGCCTTCCCCGCGGCGGGAGCGGCGCGGGGCGGCCTTGCCCCCTGCCATGTCTGCGGTCCGCTCTCCGGAGGAGGATGCCATGGCCATCCCTGAGAATTTCAAGGACCTGTTCGGCAAGAAGGCCTTCGCCCACCTGGGCACGGTGATGCCGGACGGCTCGCCCCAGGTGACGCCGGTCTGGTGCGACTTCGATGGCACGCACATCCGGGTCAACTCGGCCAAGGGCCGCGTGAAGGACAAGAACATGCGGCGGGATTCACGCGTGGCCCTGGCCCTGCAGGACCCCGACAACGCGTACCGGTACCTGCAGGTGCG